>JAWAXC010000054.1 GCA_038897115.1 Sulfolobales archaeon
AGGGCGTTTATATTCATCAAGGTAGATCCTAAGAAGCTCGAATCTGTTGCAAGGGAGCTAGCCAATATAGAGAATGTCCTCCAGATCCAGGATATAACTGGTGAACCATCCCTCCTAGCACAGGTGATTGCTAGGGATAACGAGCATCTGGCGCAGATACTTGATCAGATAGGCAAGATAGATGGTGTGGTGTCTACAAATACCATGATAGCTTTGAGGACACTTAAAGAGAGTTATAGGGTTAAGCTAACATAGGTATCAGGGCTAGCTATCTAATCTCAAACCTGATCCTCTCATAGCCAGGCGATATATCGCCTTTAGAACCCTTTACAACAACTATATTTCCTATAATATCAACAGATCCTCCTAGTAAGGCTTCATATATTTTTGACCCCCTTGGAAAGATCCAATATGCTGAATAGTCATATTCGAACTCCTCCCGCTCATATCTATTCTCATATATATTGATCCCTCTTTTTAATCTACATCTAATCTCTATTATAAAGGATATATAGGCCCTGCTAGGCTCGCCCCTTAACCCTATATCTGCTAGCAATATCTCAGCGCCAACCTTCCCCCCGTTAATCAATATCTCTTCCTCATCTAAGAAGCTCTGCATATTACTCGTAACAAGCTCTACCTCCCTTTTAAGGAGATCTTTATCGCTGAGGATCCTCTTATAATAGCCAGCCGGGTCTATATAGTCGAATATCAGAACATATCTTATACCATCCAAAGATACATTGAAAAATGCTGAGGCATATATAGGGGTAACCATTTTAGATGCTATCTCTAGCTCCTCCTCACCCATATATCGAGCACCACCTGGTATTTCCTAGGACCAACACTCCTCACAACCCTTCTACCCTCAACCCTATATTCCATTATAGCTTCAATTCTATCGAGGCTATCCCTATATATATTCTCAGCTTTTTCAAGAGCCTCCTTCTTATTCATAGCCTCTACGAATTCATATGCATGTATATATCCAGAATCCTTTATAGCCTCTACAGCCTCTGGCAATGCCTTGAGTGCAAGCTCTGGGAGGGGCATTAGAACCCTATCAGCTCTCCCCCTATAGCTCTTGATAATCTCAAGCGCATCCCCATGGATAGGGATCACTATTTCCTCCACCTTGTTAAGCCTGACATTTTCCACCATCAATTTATATGCATATTCATTGAGATCTATAGATATAACCTTAGATGGCTTTGCATACCTAGCTATAACTATTGAGAAGAGCCCTGCACCAGCAAACATGTTTATTATGAACTCCCCCGGCTTCACCAACCTCGAGATCCTTATATGCTCATAGCTCAGCCTAGGGGATATGTAGACCTTAGCTATATCTACCTTGAATAAGCATCCATGCTCCCTATATATGGTCTCAGTTCTCTTCTCACCTGCGAGCCATATAAGCTCCCTAAGCCTATACACACCTTCGACGGGCGATACAGAGGCCCACACGGATCTGAGCCATCTGAGTCTCTTTAGAAGCTCCTGGGCAAGGGGTGTAAGATCTTCTACCTCTAGATCAAAAGGCTTCCTTATAATAGCTATATCCCCTATAAAGTCGATGCCTCCCCACACCTTATCCCCCTTCTCAGGGCCTAGAATCTCTCTCGCTATATCCCTTAGAAGCCTCGCCATATCTTTGATCCCTAGGGGGTTCCAAGTCTTCTCTCGAGATCGCCTATTTTTTCTATAAGAACCCTCCTAGATCTTATATCTGCTAGGAGGGCCTCTAGATCCTCTAGAGCTCTCCTCATAACATCAACCTTATGCCTAAACCCTGGAACCAGCGAGTCTGGATAGTCTAGGTATCTGAGGCGAGAATATATATCCCCTATAAGCCTCACGATCCATGCTGACTCATCAACCCTCCAACTTGCTAGAAGGGAGATCGCCTGTCTCCTAAGCTCCCCGGTTAGATCTTCAATAGCTATTAACCTAGCCTCTGGAGGGATCTTTTCACCACATAGATCAATAGATTCCCCTGTATCCCTGCTCACCACCATATAGAGGTAAATAGCCTCGCAGAACTCCGCAAAGGCCTGTAGCGGGGCACCATATCTAGTTAAATCCCTATCCCTCTCAGGAATATTTAGGAGTTTCTCAACTAGCGCGGCGCATCTATAGATCTCCTCACGAGCCCTCTGAAGATCTGAAGCATTTATATATGTTACAGCTCTTCCCGAGCATCTTATGAGCTCCCTAGATATCTGGAGTATCTCCTCTCTCAGCGAGTCCCTGCGATCTAGTTCAGCCGATATTCTATCGATCTCATCAAAGATCTTCTTGCTTATATCGATACCCATATATACACCACGATATCAATCCCAACCGAAGATATATGAGTAACAAAGCTAGCAACAACACCATCTCCAGATCTTCGACTATGGATAGATCTTATGGGGCTTCTCCATGCATTGGCACCCTATATACGATCTTCCCGTCTACTATCGTATATAGAGGTTTGATCTCTAACAGCTCTCTAGGATCCCTTACCCCGAGCGGATCTCTATCCCATATAACGATATCCGCTAGCTTCCCAACCTCGATACTCCCTATGAGATCCTCCATCCCAAGGCATTTAGATGCTTCATAGGTATATGTTGCGAATGCCTCTGCTATGGATATCGCCTCGCCCTTATTCACCTCGATACCCAGCATGTCAAGCCTAGATACTAGAGAGTATATACCGTATCTAGGTGGATATGGTATCACTGGTGCGTCAGATCCGTTGCAAACTACTAGCCCTGCATCGAGCATTCTCCTCACAGGCAGGATCTTTCTATATGTGTCCTCATATAGGTTCTTTCTATAGGCCTCTGCTAGGAAGTAGATAAACCCACCCTGGATCTCGGCATATCCGCCAACTGCTTTGAGCCTCCCTATATGATCTTCTCTTGGGAGCATGAAATGTATCACAGTTAGGATCGATTTTCTCCCACCCCTTTTCAAAGCATCTTCATATGCCTTTATAACCTCTTCAATAGCTATATCCCCTATCGCGTGGACACTGATCATATAGCCTTTGAATAGAGCCTCTAGGATCATCTCTCTAAACTCGGCAAGATCTAGTGTGGGGAGCCCGCTGCTCTCTGGAAGCCCCTTATATTTACCAGAGATCCAGGCTGTTCTAGTGCTTATAGCCCCATCCAGTATTATCTTTATCCCTGGAACCCTTAGCCATGGATCCTCAGAGCCCGATATATAGCCCTCCCCCCTCCGAAGCTCTTCAAGGCTCTGCGCCCAGTAGAGGGCTATAACCCTTATCAGTTGCTCACCACTCCTTCTTATAGCTCTATACGCCTCTATAATCTCCTTTGTATACTCATGAGATGTGGGATCCTTAACAGCTGTGACCCCCTCTGAAACCCATTCCCTCATAGCATACCTTATAGCCTCAACCCACTCCATATGATCCGGTCTCGGGATCTTCCTCTCCACAATCTCTATAGCGGGTTTCTCGGCTAGGATGCCTGTGGGCTCCCCGCTAGAATCCTTCTCTATAATCCCCCCAGGAGGGCTTTTAGTATCCCTATTTATCCCTGCAATCTCTAGGGCTAGGCTGTTTACCACAACCATGTGCCCCGAGGTATGCCATAGCATTACTGGATGCTTCGTGGTTGCCTCATCTAGATCCCATCTAGTGGGCATCCTACCCTCTGGATAGAAGGCTTGGTTCCACCCACGCCCAAGGATCCACTCGCCCTCCTTCTTCTTCTCAGCAGCTTCTCTAACCACATTCACAAGCTTCTTAATGCTATCCACACCGGGATAGCTAAGATCTATATATCTGGTTTTATAGAGCCCCCAGACAGCCATATGGGCATGTGTATCTATTAAACCAGGTGTAACCCCTCTCCAACCAGCATCTATTATGGTTGTCCTCGAGTCTATATACCTCTCTACACCGCTTTTGCTCCCAACATATATAATTTTATTACCTCTAACAGCCATTGCCTCAGCTACTCCAGCTCCTTTGGCAAATGTATATATCTTACCCAGTATCACTAGATCAGCATATTCTTTATGGGCCATCTATAACCCCTATAATATGGGGTATGGAGATAATATAGCTGTGGGATAGGTATTTGTCTCGACAGGGATGCGTGGATGTTGAAGACACATATAGCGAGTATATTAGGATAGTGTTTCCCAGACATGCTAATCCAGCTGGTTTTCTATATGGTGGGTATATGCTACACTGGATAATAGATTCGAGTATGGCTAGCATAATAAGGACTATGGGGGGTGAGCCGGTGCTGGGGTATATCGATAATGTATACTTTATAAATCCTGTTAAGATTGGGAGCATGCTGATCTATAGATCATGGTTGGGTCATGTGGGGAGGAGCTCTCTAGATGTATATACAGAGATCATAGGCTATAGCCCAGCTGATAAGAGCTTCTCAATAGTTGCATCGGCGAAATGCATATATGTGAATATAGATAGCAGTGGGAGACCCACCCCCCATGGGATATGTATAGAAGGGGGTAGCGAATGGGGTAGGAGGCTTATGGATTATATGGCATCATGGCACGAGAGATCTCTAGAGATTATTAGAAAGGCTAAAGAGAGTAGGGGTGAGATGAAGGAGAGGGTTTTGAGGCACCAGGCTAGAACACTTAGAAGGGTAAGTACTGAGGATACCATGACCTCTAATATAATGTATGCAGGTAGGCTAATGCTAATGCTTGACGAGATATCATCTATAGTTGCACATGCATATGCAGAGTCTCCAGTGGTAACAGCATCTGTGGATCAGATGATCTTCACCAGCCCTATAAAAGTTGGAGATATACTCGAGATAACAGCTTCTCTAACCAGGACTTGGAGAACCTCTATGGAGATCGAGGTTGAGGTGAGATCTCATATAGATAGAAGGGATCTCAAGACAAGATCATATTTCACGTTTGTAAAAATAGGTGAGGATGGAAGGCCCAAGGAGCTTAAGCCGTATATACCTCTAACCCCTGAGGAGGTGGAGGCCTGGGAGGAGGCTGAGATAAGGAGGAAATCCAGGCTAGAGGATCTTAATAGGATATCAAAGTATAAAGGGCTTAACATAGATTTCAGCAGAGGCGTAAAACAACCATATTTAATATAGATATAACAAGCTATTTCCTTATTATCTCTGCCTCAATATATACATCTTGGGGTACTCTAATCCTCATTATCTGCCTCATAACCCTCTCATCGGCTGCAACATCAACCAGCCTCTTATGGATCCTCATCTCCCATTTCTCATATACCTTGGTGCCTTCGCCATGGGGGAGGCGTAGCACGGGCACCACCAGTCTCTTAGTCGGCATTGGTACTGGTCCTCGTACCTCTACACCTGCTTTCTTGGCTATCTCTACTATCTGGCCAGCTACATAGTCTACGTTTGAGGCGCTGGTGCCCCATATCCTTATTCTGACCTTCAAAACGGATCAGCCTTCAAAGCTTTGTTATATACTATCATGTGACGCTATTCTATTTATTTGATCTCTGCTGGTTTTACGTCTATCACGGTTCCAATACCTATTGTCTTACCCATATCCCTCATAGCGAATCTACCTAGCTGCGGGATATCAGAGTATTTCTCTATCACCATCGGCTTTATCGGCTTGAACTTAACTATAGCGATATCTCCAGCCTTTATGAACTGCGGGTTCTTCTCAACTATCTGACCAGTCCTCGGATCTACCTTGCCAACTATCTCAACAATCCTGCATGCTACAGACGCTGTGTGAGCATGTATAACCGGTGTATAGCCCACAGAGATTGCTGATGGATGCCACAGAATGAACACCCTTGCCGTGAACTCATCAGCAACGGTAGGCTTGTTAGTTGTATGGCCAACAACATCTCCCCTCTTAACCTCCTGCTTCGATATACCCCTCACGTTAAAGCCTATGTTATCCCCTGGTTCTGCCTTCTGTAGTGGCGTGTGGTGCATCTCTATGCTTCTCACATCACCACCCTTGTTTAAAGGCATTATAACCACGTTATCACCTACCTTGAGAACACCTGTCTCAACCCTTCCTATGAGGACTGTTCCAACACCGCTTATCGAGAGAGCCTCTGAGATCGGTATTCTGAGGGGCTTATCTATCGGCTTAGGCGGTAGCTTAAATGTATCTAGAGCCTCTAGCAGTGTTGGGCCTTTATACCACTTCATATTCTCGCTCCTAGTTACTAGGTTATCGCCGAGCCATGCAGATACTGGTACGAAGGGTATCTCATCAACCTTATATCCCAGACCCCTCATAATCTTTTTAACTCCCTCTACAACCTCTTTATATCTCTGCTCTGAGAATGGAGGCTCTGTAAGATCCATCTTGTTTACAGCAACCACAACCTGATCTATACCCATGGTCTTTGCAAGCGTTATATGCTCCCTAGTCTGGCCCTCAGGGCTAACGCCGGCCTCGTACTCACCCTTCTTAGCAGATACAACTAGGAGGGCAGCGTCAGCCTGGCTAGCACCAGTGATCATGTTCTTCACGAAGTCCCTATGACCCGGGGCATCTATAATGGTGAAGTAGTACTTGTTTGTTTCGAACTTAACAAAGCTGGGTGCAATGGTTACACCCCTCTCCCTCTCCTCCTTCATCCTATCTAAGAGCCAGGCGAACTTCTCGGTCTCCTTACCCCTCTTCTTAGCCTCCTCCTCAACCTCTTTCTGCTGCTTCTCATCAATCTGCTTTAAAAGGACAAGTAGATGGCCCACTAGAGTACTCTTGCCATGGTCTACATGCCCTATTATCACGAGGTTCAGATGGGGCTTCTGGCTCGACATATCTTTAGCCCACCCACATATGGTTACTCACACACCTTATAAGTATGAATAAATTGGCACAAGAGGGAAAAAATATATCCCGACTAGTAATCAAGATATATCGGAAGCAGAGCCGGGGTGCCCGAGCGGTCTAAGGGGCCGGCCTTGAGAGCCTCCCTAGAAAGCCGGTGGGGGTTCACCCCGCGCGGGTTCGAATCCCGCCCCCGGCGCCTTTGACCATAGCTTCTCGGTTCTAAGTACTAAGCCCTCTTCGCTTCGAAGATGCTTGGTGATGATCAGAAGCTAGGGATCGAGAGAAACAGCTGGGCTGTTATGCGGCCTGCTACAAAGCTAATACTATATGAAATGCTGAAGATGGGAAAATATAGCTTTCTTGTTTCTTTTAGATGTTTCTGAGGATTAGATCTGTTGTTTGAACCACTATTGGGGCGAGTATCGTTAGGATCACTCCATTAGATATTGCTATGAATGAGTATTCCTTCCCTAGATACGATATATATACAGGTAATGTGTTATCCATAGTAGTTACTCCACCATATGCTATTAGCGATGCCGATCTAGTTATTCTGCTTAGCACGGGGATCACGATATATGTTAGAGCTTCTCTAAAATAGTTTTGGAGGAACGAGTATAGAGATGCCTCCTCACCATATGCTGTGTAGGCATACCCTGCTATATAGCTATACCAACCCATCGCTAGTGATGAGGATATAGAGAACCTTATACCGAATATATATTGAATAGCCATGCCAGACACAAGGCTCCCTATAATTGTCCCCACCCATATATACCAGTATTTTGGAGCCATGTAGATAGATCTCTTGACATACTCTCTATCTGTGCCAAGCTCCACACATACAGAATATATCAGCACTATTAGAAGTATGTTCGAAACAAGCGATATATATTGCTTATCAACCGCAAGCCCTGCTATAGCACCGAGAGACGTTGAAGCTATAAAGGCTATGAGGACGATGATAGGGAAAAGGGGTTTGGAGACAGAGCTAGAGGTATTGGTCTGAGTATCTAGAGGGGCTCCAGAGATCCTCTCCAGAAGTGCTGAAAATGCTACGCTGAGAAACCCGCTTAATAGGGCGGCGATTATAGATAGAAATATATAGGGTGTTGATGTATATTCATAACGAGTAATTGAAGATCCGCCGGAGAATCCTAGAACAGCTACTAAAAGGATCACAGAGATCCTAAATAGAGGTGAAACAACCCTTTTAACAGATCTTTCATAGCTGCTTAGCATATAACCACTTAACATACCTAGAACTATAGCTAGCAATACAGCTATAAGTAGATCTATGTTTGCTAGCAACTAAGCTCGAGAGAGATATATTAAAACAAGGTATAAAAATATTTTCTATTCATAGCAAGGTAGCGAATTCAATATCTTCTCTAACCATTTACCTACTATTCATAATAATACCCTAAATAACCCTAGCAAGTGCTTCTACCTATCATATAGCGGCCTTCATTCATTTAATGACTAATGCTATACACTCTTCTTTATCTAATCTCGGTTCATAGGTGTGGATAGTCTTTGTACTAGATATCCGCCTCCCCTAGTAAAGGTTTAATACTAATCATTAATAAACCTAGATGTAAATTAAGTAGTAAGTGGGGATAATGGAGTATTTTTAATACTATTTGTGGAGGGGTTATATATACTTATATATTTTAGTGTATTGTATTTTATGCATTGAGATATAGATAGATAAATATGGATACAAAGAAGTATAAACTAATATTATTGATGCCACAGCATGCCTTGAACGAATTTATTTTTATTTATAATTACACATATTATTCTGGGTGGTAGTATCTCCTCCTCTTCTTCAAGGCCTCAAATAGCTAAGGGGCTTGAAGGAATATATATTATGGAGACAAGGCTTAGCTATATAGATGGTATTAATTCACGGCTCTACTATCTAGGATATAGAATTGAGGATCTCGTTGCATTCTCAAGCTATGAGGAGGTTGCATTTCTACTATACTTCTACAGGCTACCTAGGAAAGAGGAGTTTGAATTGTTCAAAGGCTTTCTCTATGAGTCTAGGGCGATTCCTGCTGATGTGGTTGAGCTTATTAGGAAGATGGTTTCTAGAAGGGCGCATCCAATGGATATCCTTAGGACAGCTGTTTCATACCTAGCTATATTCGATCCAGAGTTGGGTGTGGGGGGTAGGGAGGCCAATATAAGGAAGGCTATTAGGCTGCTTGCGAGGGTTCCCACGATAGTGGCCACGATCTATAGGCTCTCTAGAGGTTTGGAGCCTATAGAGCCTAGAGAGGATCTAAGGCATGCTGAGAACTTCCTATATATGATGCATGGAAAGATCCCAACCGAGTTCGAGACAAAGGTTATGGACACGATCTTCATATTACATGCGGAGCACGGTATGAATGCATCTTCATTCGCATCTATAGTAACTGCATCAACACTCTCAGATATATACTCAGCAGTGGTATCTGGGATAGCCACGCTCAAAGGACCTCTCCATGGAGGAGCTGCTGAGGCCGCATACTATCAGTTCAAGGAGATAGGGGATCCTGAGAATGTAGAGCCATGGGTTAAGGAGGCTTTAAAGACCAAGAGAAGGATCATGGGTATGGGGCATAGGGTATATAAGTCATACGATCCCAGGGCAAAGATTATGAAGGAACTCGATGCAGAAATAGCAAGCAAATATGGGGGTGAGCCTGAGAAGCTATATAGAATCGCGGTGAAGCTTGAAGAAGTAGCTCTAAGGGAGTTCGCTGCTATGGGGAGAACAGATATACAGCCTAATGTAGATTTCTACACACCAATAGCATATACAGCTCTCAAGATACCTCCAGAGCTCTTCACAGCGGTCTTCGCCGCCTCGAGAACGGTTGGGTGGACAGCTAAGGTTATTGAATACACGGCTGATAATAGATTGATAAGGCCGCTCGACTACTATGTAGGTGAGCTTGATAAGAAGTATATACCGATAAACGAGAGGTAACATGCTAGCATGGTTTTTAATGTCTAAGACCCTAGCTATTTTTAACAGCTTCCCCCAGCCAGGCTAGGAATTTCTCTACATCGCCTACATCCCTTACATAGTATTTAGCTCTAGTCCTACACGATCTACCAACCCTCACAGATATGCCCCCCTTATTCACCACCTTAAATGCGCTCTCGTCAGACGCATCATCGCCTATATAGATAGGTATGCCATAGCCAACGCTCATGGCCAGCATAGCTAGCACATACTCTACAGCCCTTCCCTTATTCCACCCAGTATTCGGTAGAACCTCGAAGATGCTTTTACCCTTCTTAATCTCAAGCCCATGGTATTTTAATGCTATATCTGTTAATATAGATCTAATTATTTCTACGTTTTCCCTTTTAACCCCTCTATAGTGGATGGAAAAGGTAACTCCTTTATCCTCGATCACAGCCCCAACTCCTTGGATCTTCCCACGTATCTCTAGCAATACACTATTAATCACCTTGGATAGCTCCCTAGCTATGCAGTGGGTAAACCTAATCCCAGGCCCCTCTATAACATGTCCATGAGCCCCTACGTAGAGGATATTATCTAGACCAACTAGTTGTTTCAAAGTCTCCACAGATCTCCCGCTAACGATAGAGATCCTAATCCTCTCACTATTAGATAGAGAGGCAAGGAGATCCCTGGTATGCTGGCTTAAAGGCCTCTCAAGCTTAATCCTCCTCCTAGGAATTGGGGAGAGTGTTCCATCATAGTCTAGGAAGAGAAACACATATCTAGAGCCATAGATCTTCTTAGAGAGCTCGTCTATCTCATCAAATAGATACTTAGGACATCCAGAGCTATCCATTGAAGAGAACCAACATAGTTTATGTTAAAAAGGTTTATACCTACAACTGTTCGTCTGCACCGTGTCCTCCCTATGCAAATTATGGGGGCTATAATCCCTTCGCCCGCTTAGGGGGACCAGCAAAGTATAATTCCAAGCATATGAAACATATACTCGCAGTCCTCAGAGGCATAGAAAGATCCAACCTGATATAGGGAGCAGTCTTTCAGTATTTCTATCCCCATGGCTAGGTGGATGATACGTGGTGAAGCCCCATCAAAATATTATCAACATAGCTGAATATTCTATCCAAAGTGAGAAATAAATTGAAGATTTTCAACCTCTACTTAATAGATATATGGCTGACAGCCTGGTTATTGAGATCTACAGTGGCTTTGAGGTAAAAATACCTCAATAAGCATGTAGTTAGTGGGTAGCTATTTGAGAATCGGGATTATAGGGGCTGGGCCTTCAGGCCTCGCACTAGCCAGGCTTCTATTTGATAAGGGCTATGATGTACATGTATATGAGGCTCACAAGCGATTTGCTACAAAGCCATGTGGCTGGGGATTCCCAACTCTGGATCCTGATGAGGTTATCTATAGCGTCTTCTCAGAAGCTATTAAATCTGCTATATGGAAGTATGAGGGGTACAATGTATATCTTGATGATGAGATACTATTCCATAGCAGGGATAGGTTGTTGGGATATATAATTGATAAGGAGGAATTCTTAGACAGGCTATCCCAGGGTATTAATGTTGATATGGGCTCACCGGCTAGATATGAGGGCAAGGGGGTTATAAGGAGCAGGGTTGGTGAGAGAAGATACGATTTAGTGGTGATAGCAGGAGGGTTCCCTTCACAGCCAAAGAATCTAGAGAAGATCTTAGCGATCCAGGTAATTGTTAAAGCACCATCGATAGAGGAGCCCGAGATACCTGAGCTAAGGTTCTACTCAGATCTTGTAGGCTATGCATGGATCTTCCCTGAGGGTGAGAAGAGTGCTAGAATAGGTGTTGGAGGATTCGCTAGTAGAGAGGAGCTGGAGAAGATCTTAAAGCATGTTCTTAGAAAAAGGGCAGATATATATAGAGGCGATGTTGTGAAAATGGAGGGGGCGCAGGTAACAGTATCTGGGGTCGACTGGGATGCTATAGAGTCTAGAGATCCATACTATGTGGGCGAGGCAACGGGCTTCGTATTACCAGCTACAGGTGAGGGTATAAGACCCTCTATATGGAGCTCTATAGCCCTTTTCAAAAGCATAGAAAAGGGTAGTTCCTATGTTGATGAGCTCAAGAAGCTAAGGATCACAAGGGTCATTAGGATCCACAGAAGGATCTTGGATCTCATGTTGAGGATGACACCAAGAGATAGAAGCGAGTTCCTCAGAAGCATATCTGAAGAGCTAATGCTCAAAATAGCCCTTGGAAGACTCTATACAAGAGATCTACTGGCTCTTACTAAAACACCTAGGATCATCAGTATCTTAGCAAGATATTCTCTTCCTTAACCCTCTCGATATTCAAGATCCGCAAACAGATATAATGAACTATTCTTTTAAATTATTTATATGTGGGAAAACCTCTTAGATCCTCTGGCTATGCTGGTCTGAAATATTCTATATCGGTTATAGAGCCTCTCCTCTCGCTTTTGAATATAGGCTCTAGCTTCACTCCAATAGAGATTCTATCTGGTTGCGCCTTGATATAGTGGATCAGACCCCCCTCTACTCCTTCAAACCTTATAAGACCTATTATCACTGGCTCTTCCAGGGGTTTTCCATCGAAGTCTCTATATATTATGCTATAGCTAGCTAGATATGGTTTCCCGCTAATCTCTATCAGCTGTGTTACCTCCGAGTAGCATCTTGGGCAATATATCTTCGGGGGTATGTATTTTAGCCCGCATTTATCGCAGAGAGCAGCTAATATAGATCCTCTTTTGATCCCCTCTAGCCATTTAAGCCCTATAGGCCCTGGTGTGTAGTGGTAGGCGTTTATCTCCATCTCTATCTCTCTAACATATGGCTTTACATCCCCGTTCATCCCCATATCACCTCGAAGCACTCTATATCGGTTATAGATCCTACCCTCTTATCCGGTGGGAGCCATCTAGCCTTAACCCTTGCATCGAAGATCCTCTGGGTCTTGACATCCTCCTCGCTAGCACCGCAGATCCTGTGGAGGATCCCTGGGAATCTATAGCTTGTGAATCTATATCCTGGCACATCTAACCTTATAACCCCTATGATCTCGGGCTTCTCAAGCTTCTCAAGGGTTGCGGAGAGATAGCTTATAACAGCTGTGACAACCCTACCCTCATCACTCGCTCTAACCCATTTGGATAGATATCTAAAGCAGTATGGGCAATATATCTTCGGGGGTATGTGAACCAATCTACAGCTGGGGCAGTATGTACCCAGGATCTCGCCTCTCTTGAGGCCTTCCAGGAATCTGCTGTAGGCTATGCCCGCAGCCATGTTATATCTAGCCCTTGGCCTATCTATCTCCTTTATTATAGCCCTGAACTCCTCATCTCTAAGAGGTGTTCCACCCCTCACATATGATGCCATGTATATCACCTCCTAAGTATAACTACGGTGCCAATCTGCATTAGATCGCCCCAGGCCTGGGCTAGCCCTGTGGTAACGCTCTTCTTAACCTGCCTCTTCCCAGCCTCCCCCCTCAGCTGCCAGAAGATCTCAGCTACCTTCATGAGCCCAGCAGCAGCTATAGGATTACCAACCCCTAGCAAGCCTCCGCTGGGGCATACCGGGAGATCGCCATCCCTCTGTGTAACCCCTTCTCTAGTCATCTCAGCAGCCTTACACCTAGGTGCTAGGCCTAGGCCCTCTAGGTGGTGTAGCTCCTTATAGTCAAATGGGTCGTAGGGCTCTGCAACATCTATCTCCCTCATAGGCCTCTCGATCCCAGCCATTTTATAGGCCATCTCAGCAGCGTTCTTAAGATATACTGGGTATGATAACTCCCTATTAGTCCAATAAGAAGTATCCAGTGTATAGCCTATCCCCTCAACCCATACTGGTGTATCTGTTAGCCTTCTAGCCCACTCTTCGGAAACCATTACAAGGGCAGCGGCGCCATCGCTCACAGGAGAGATGTCTAGCCTGTTAACAGGATATACCAGGGGTTCGCTGTTAAGGACGTCCTCGACTGTTATATTAGCAGCGGCCTGGGCATATGGATTATCAAGGGCGTTCCTCTTATTCTTAACAGCTACCAAAGCTATATCCTCCTTTGTGACGCCGCATTTATGCATGTATCTATGCATCTCTAGGGCGAAGATCCAGATGAGGTTTGGGTTTAAAGGCTTCTCCATAAATGGATCCCATATATGTCTAAACACCGCCTGTGGATGGGGATCTGCTGCGCTGCTCATCTTTTCCTCAGCAACAACCAAGACCCTTCTACATAGCCCCGAGGCCACGTGCCACCAAGCAGCTATTGGGACGAAAACACCTGTTCCACCACCAACAAAAACCCTTATATGTGGCTTTCTAATGGCACCAGCACCTTCTGAGTAGTACTCCCCCTTCAGATGTATACCGTCGAATGCGTCTGGAGCGCTACCGCTAACAACGCAATCTATATCCCTTAGCTCGAGCCCCGCTTGGTCGAGGGCTCTTTTAGCAGCGATCCATGCTAGCTCCTGAGGTGTTTCAAGCATCCTCCTCCTGAACAGCGTCATCCCAGCACCTACTATCGCAACCCTATTCTTAACATATATATTTGTCTTCATAGCCTCACCTCGATAGAACAGCTACAACGGAGCTTGAGGTTCCAATACCCCTCCAGCTATGTATAACGGCTTTCTCAACATCGCTTAGCTGTGCCCTGCCAGCGATGCCTTTAAGCTGCTCATAGGCAGATAATAGCCTTGCAAGGCCATGGGCTTCTAGGGGTAGTCCCTCGCTGAGGGCGCCGCCGCTGGGATTCACAGGAAGAGATCCTGATCTTGAGAAGAAACCCTCCCTGAGATCGGCTGCTATACTCCCCCTACTAGATATTCCTAGAGCCTCGATCACCTGGAGAGCTTTATAGCTATATCTCTCATCAACCTCTGCGAAATCAACATCACTCCTGGGATCCTCTATACCAGCGTATTTATATGCCATATCAGATGCTATCCTAGTAGCTATATCCTCCTCCATAGATCTCAGCTGTATTGTAGAAACCTCTGTAGCCCAGCCAATACCGTCAACCCATATAGGGGTATCTGTATACTCCCTAGCAACATCCCCGCTAGCTATAACAGCTACGATTGCAGCATCGCTGTAGGGGGCTATATCATGGGCTGTTAGTGGGTCTGCTATATAGTCGGAGGATAGATAGTCATCTAGGGTAAGCCTATATGAGTATGGAGCCCTCAAGCTTAGAAGGGAGTTCTCCCTGGTTTGAACAACATATAGGCCTAGATCCTCTCTGGTTATCTTCCTCGACTCCATATAGATCCTCGCTTCTATAGCCTGTAGAGCATGGGGATTAGGTATCTTTAGAGGCCTTATATATATAGGATCTGTTGAGAACCATATAATATCCCTCATAGATGCTATCTCGCTGGGCTTTCCATGGGATTCGATCACAACTACATCAGCGATCCCGGACTTTATCATCATATAGGCATTTGCTAGGCAGTGGAGCCCATCACCTGTCACTGTGTAGAGGGGTTTTAGAACAGCGCCGAGCTGGTCTGGAGCGAATTCATCCGATATCGATACGCCCTCCCAGAAGTCTTCTTGACATGATATGAAGGAATCAACATCCCTCCTAGGATCTATACCCCCGGCATCCTCATAGGCTCTAACAGCTGCTTGGAAAACCATCTCTCTGAAGGATAGATGCTCGCTGGATCTTGTGAAGCCCTCATAACCCATACCAA
>JAWAXC010000055.1 GCA_038897115.1 Sulfolobales archaeon
GTGTTTTGATTACCTAATAGGTGAGAAGACCATAGAACCGGCTAGAAAAGCTATAAGGGCCTCAGCCGCCGCCCTGTTACTTGCTAGAAGGCCTGTTATAAGTGTTAATGGCAACACAGCAGCACTGGTTCCAGAGGATCTAGTTAGGCTTTCGAAAGAGTTGGGAGCACCCCTAGAGGTGAATTTATTCCACAGGACTAGGGAGAGGGCTGAGAAGATAGCTAGAGAGCTCCTCGAGCTGGGGGCTGAGAGGGTTCTAGGTGTTGATGATGTTGTCGAGGGTATACCGTGGCTTAGTAGTGAGAGGAGGTGGGTGAGTAGGGAGGGGATCTTAGTAGCGGATGTTGTATTTGTAGCGCTCGAGGATGGCGATAGGACTGAGGCTCTCAAGAAGATGGGTAAGAAGGTTATTGCTGTAGATCTGAACCCCTTATCGAGAACGGCTAGGGCTGCGGATATAACTATAGTGGATAACATCGTGAGAGCAATGCCCCTGCTAATTGAGGAGATCAGAAGACTTAGAGGTAGGAGGAGGGAGGAGCTCGAGGATATATTGAGGAGCTATAACAATGGAGAGGTATTAGCGGAGGTTCTACAGCATATAAAGAAAAGGTTGGATGAGATATCTAAGGAGATATTTCCAGAGCTATAGCACGAGCCAAAGTCCTCTAAATCCCTCGTAAACATTTTAGGGTTTTATAGCTGCGGGCCTCGTTCTCTAGATTGGATGATGTCGGCTGGCGCCAGCGATCTATGATTAATAGCTTTATACAAGGGATTGATGATTAGGATCTTTATCTATTGAGCAAATCCGCTATAGAATTAAATAGGCGGGATCCGATCTCTTGTTTTTCCTCTCTGGAGGTGTTTATAAGCCATTTCTAGTCCGTTGATTTTTCATTGTAACTGAAGGGCTCTATAATCTAATATAGAGATGAGATCATCATAGCTAATACTATGGTTTGTGGCTTATAGAGGTTAGGAGGATCTTCTATGGAGTTGTGAGTCGATCTCTGATCTTATCTCTTTTTGGAGTCTCCTTATCTCTTCAAGCTTGTCCCTAACCTTCTCGATCCATTCCTTGCTGCACTCAATACCTCTGTGGGTGAAGAATGCTACTGCCTCGCTCCTACTTCTGAAGACCCCTCCCTCTACTAGGCTATCTATTATCCTGAGATCTTCATCGCTTATCCTAACAGAGAGAACAGTGGTTGAGACCTTTCCCACAGCTTGTTCAAGAGCCTCTAGACTCTCCTCGATCACTTTAGCTACCGTCTTCCCTATATTCTCGAACACCCTAATCGGTATTATACTCTCGAATCCATATCTAGTCCTGATCCTATCTGCGAGATCCATGATCCTATCTCTAAGGCTATAGGCCCTCTTCTCAATATAGTCTTCAAGCTCTTTAAAGGACTTCTCAACATCTCCCCCTCCGCCACTCGCCTCCCTAGCCTTCCTCAGCTCCTCAGCAAGCTCGTTGAGAACCCCTCTAAACCCCCTCACAAGATCCCTGAGCTCTCTCATAGCCCATCTAAACGGTCTATACTCCCCAGACTCAATTCTCTTCTCAAGCTCCTCCACCCTATCCTCGATCTTCTTAAATGCCTCATCAACACGCCTCTTAAAACCCTCAACATCAAAGCCACTCACAACACCACCCACCAATATGTAGTAAAAAAGACTTATATGTATTACTACATGTAATCCTAGTTACATATAATTCGTAGTGCTTAATAGCTCTCTAGGCAATTAAGGCTAGGCGATCTAGAAATGCTCCCATTCCCACAACCACTAGGCGAGGTCGAGGTCATCGAGTTCGAAGCAGAGGAGTTCCCATGGATAACAATTAAGCTTAAAGACGGTACTATATTGAGGTTCAAAGTAATTGTCACAGGGGTTATGAAGGTTGGACATGATCCAAATACGGGTATACCCATATACTCTATTCAAACACAGGGAGTGATCCAGCTGGTTAAGATTCCAAAAGAGCTTATAAAGAAGCCAGGACAGCCGAGAAGCCCAGGTCCAACAACTTAACTGTAGTTATTTAGTAACATATGACCCCCTCCCCGCCTTAAAAGGCGAGGTTTGCCAACTATTTTATCAAAGTCTTTTTAGAGCTCAGAATATCATGGATATTTGAAGAGCAGTATCTAGGCATGAGAAACCTATCGGTGTTTTCCTTTTTAGAGCTGGGAGGAGGTCAGCATTATAAGCTTTCTAGAGTATATATTCGGGTTGATATATATGGGCGAGAGTAGTGAGGCTAAGCCGGGCGGTAGGGTTAGAGTTGCGATAGCTACCATGGATGGGGCTACTATTGCTTCTGGTCATTTTGCCCATAGCACTCACTTCATGATCATAGATCTAGAGGGTGGGAGGGCGAATCCTGTAGAGGTTAGGGAGAATCCTCTTGGCTATGTCCCCGATACCGATTTAGAGTATCAGGAGGAGCATGGTGGGGGCGAGTCTATCCACCCGGTATTCCATAGATACCATAGATATCTACATCTCCACGGTGTGGAGAAATATAGAACTCTTAGAGAAGAGGTGTTGAGGGACGTTGATCTAATAATAGCTGGGGGCGCTTGTAGAACAAGCATTGAGTACTTCACCTCGGAAGGGGTTAAATTCGTCTTTGCAGATCCTGGGGAGCCTATTAAGGAGATAGTTGAGTTCATATCAACGGTTGAGTATAGCAATATACCTAGAATAGCCAGGCTCCAGAAGAGGGAGGAGTAGATCTTAAACCCCTGATCTAGAATATCTATTTTTTTAGATGTAGAATATATATCACATCTATCCTTAAGGAGCTTAGGTGATCAGGATTAGATATGTTGGAATGCCCATCAAAACGTTCGAGGGTCTGAGGTTTGTAAGGGGTGCTGGTAGATATGTATGCGATATCAAGCTCCCAAATATGGCGTATCTAAAGATCCTGAGATCCCCATATCCTCGAGCGATTATACGGAATATAGAGGTTATAGGTAGAAAGCCTCTCCTAATGATAACGTGGAGGGATATCAATGAGAAGCTCAGGCTTAGGGTGGAGCCGGAGATCGCTGGCTATGCTAAGCTAGCCCCAATGCCCATACTAGCTAGGGGTGTTGCTAACTTTGTTGGTCAGCCCGTTGCAGCTATAGTTGCTGAGGATCCCTATGAGGCTGAGGATCTCGCTGAGAATATCTATATCGAGTACGAGCCTCTAGAATCAGTGTCAGATCCTGAAAAAGCTATGGAGCCTGGAGCACCTCAGATCCATGAGGGGATTGAAAGGAATCTCTGTATAGATAGGAGATTCGTGGGAGGGGATTTAGGAGCCTTTAGAGAGGCTGATATAGCTGTTGATGTGGAGATAGATATGGAGAGGGTTGTTGCAAACCCTATAGAGCCTAAGGCTGCTATAGCAATCTATGAGGGTGGTAACCTTACTCTCTATGCAACAACACAGAATCCCTTTAGAGTTAGGGATGATCTGAGCGAGATACTCAAGATCCCCAGGGATAGGGTGAGAGTGATATCACCAGATGTTGGGGGTGGCTTCGGCGTTAAGGTACCGCTACACGCTGAATATGTTATAGCAGCATATGCCTCTATAGCTCTTAAAAGGCCTGTTAAATGGGTTGAGACTAGGAGAGAGCATCTCGTAGCCCCTTATCAGGGGAGGGGTGTTAGGGCTCGTGTGAAGGGTTTCTTCAAGAAGAACGGTAGGATCCTCGGGATCTCTGGCAGGGTTATAGTGGATCTAGGTGCATATAACTTCTCCATAAACCAGAACATAGCTGTGAACATCGTTAGATGGGTTACAGGGCCATATGATGTGAAGGCCGTCGACATAGATCTCAAAGCGGTTTTTACAAACAAGACTCCGTTCAATGCATATAGAGGCGCTGGGAGGCCAGAGGCTGCCCTTATATATGAGAGGGTGATGGATGCAGCTGCGGACGAGCTTGGAATCGATAGGGGGGATATAAGGGCTATCAACATGATCAGAGGATCTGGCGAGTATAGGAATCCCCTGGGTGTTGCGATCGATGTGGCTAACTATGTTGAGACATATATGAGGGCCTATAAGATCTACAGGGATCTGAGGGAGAGGCTGGGCAGCATATGTCCTAGGGGGATGATCTGTGGTGTGGGTATATCGAGCTACATAGAGTTTAACAGAGCATCGCCAGGTGAGAGGGCTAGGATCAGGGTTGGCGATGGATATATAGAGATAGCCGTAGGAACCCACTCACATGGGCAGGGACATGCGACCGTATATGCTCAGATCGCTGCGGACGAGCTAGGGATCCCGATAGAGAGGGTGAGGATAACATATGGAGACACCTCAAGCCTCGAAGGTGGTGAGGGTACCTCGGGTAGTAGGAGTATCGTGGCTGGCGGTGCAGCTGTTATCAAGGCATGTAGAGCTCTGCTGGAGAGGATATCCAGCATGGGCTACACCATAGAAGAGGCTTTGAAGAGGCTGAGGGGGCTAGAGATAGAGGTGTTTGCAGAGGCTGGCAATATATTTTCATTCGGATCCCACGTAGCTGTGGTAGCAGTAGATCCCGAGGTTGGTAGTGCGAGGGTTATCAAATACGTAGCCGTGGATGATGTTGGGAGAGCAATAAATCCTGCGATCATTGAGGGCCAGATTATTGGAGGCGTTATCCAAGGGGCTGGACAGGTTCTTTGGGAGGCTGCTAGATATGATGAAAAGGGGTATCCCCTCTTCTCAACAATAGTAGATACAGGGGTTCCAACAGCTGTTGAGGCATTTGAAGTCGACTCCATATTTGTTGAGAACCCCTCTAGATACCCTCATGGTGCAAGGGGTGTTGGCGAGGCCGGGGCTATAGGGGCTCCACCTGCTATAATATCTGCTATTGAAGACGCTATAAAGCGAAGGGTTAGGAAGATCCCGGTATATCCCGAGGATCTCCTGAGGATATTGCGTGAAGCCCCTAGGATCAGATCTTGAGGATCTTTCTATAGCCTCTCATATAGTAGATAAGGGGCTCAGAATCTATGAGTATTTCTGCATCAACCACCTCACCTATGAATAGCGTGTGATCAGCTATATCGCTCTCCCCAACAACCCTCGCCTCTATATATGCCAGTGAGCCGTCTATAGCGGGTAGCCCAAGAGATCTAGTTCTATACCATCTAAGATTCTCAAACCTCTTGTTGGGAGGCTCCTCCGCGAATCTCCTAGCTATAACCTCTTGATCATGTTTTAATATGTTAACGGCATACGCACCCGTCTCCTTGATAGCCTTATACCCTGTTGATCCTGTCGTTATGAAGATCCCCACCAGAGGGGGTTTGATCGATATTGATGTGAAGGAATTAACTGTGAGGCCGTGGGGTTTATCAGCTATATAAGATGTAACCACAGTCACCCCAGTGGGGTATCTCCTCATAACATCTCTAAACCTATCTTCTATAGACAATCGGGGCACTCCAGAGATCCTTGAGATTCATAGCTAATATTGCCTATATCAAAAATATTAGATCTATTTCCACAGCATCTTAGCTATTTAATGAGTCTCTCCACATCACGCATGAATATCCTTAGCCCCCTCAACAGGTTGGCCATATCAGATGATAGGGATATCATGTTATATCCCATCTTGATAGCTCTAGCAGCCTCCTCAGGGGTGTAGGCCATTATACCTCTAATAGGTTTTGCCCTAGCAACCCTCGCTATCTTCTCAAGAGCCCCAACTAATATAGGGCTATCCCTCTCTCCAAAGACTCCTAGGGATGCTGAGAGGTCGCTGGGCCCTACGAAGATCCCTGTGAGTGTCTTTACCTCTAATATCTTCTCTAGATTCTCTACAGCGCTTGAGGTCTCTATCTGTACTAGCACTATTAGATCCTCTAGATATCTTTTATAATACTCCGTGCTGGGGATAGATCCGTACATGGTGGCCCTTCTAGGCCCAACACCCCTTATCCCCTTAGGAGGGTATATCACAGCCCTCTCGACTGCTAGCGCTTCCTCATATGTGCTAACCCAAGGTACTAGGATACCATGGGCTCCTACATCTAGAACCCTCTTAATATGCACAGGATCATTCCAGGGAACCCTTACAATACCAGCAACACCGCTCCCCTTAAGCCCCATGAGCAGGAGCTCAACGTCATATATATCTAGGGGTGCATGCTCCATATCAATAACAACCCAGTCTATTGGTAGCGTTGATATAGCCTCTGGAACCTCAGGGCTATTAATTGTGATCCACGTTCCGAAAAGCACCTCTCCCTTCAAAGCCTTCTCAACAAGTCTATTCATGCAAAGCACCATGAAACAATAGACTTTGGTATAATATAAAAATATTAGTATTATTTCAATAGCTAGCTATTATACCTCTTCACCTAAATCTTGATAGATCTAGCTTTGCTTCTTCTCCACCTTCTTAACCCCTGAGAGCTCCTCTACCAGCTCAAGTGTTGCGAAATAATCTAGCTCTCCCCTCCCACTTTTATCAAGAGCTTCGAAGACCTGCCTTACAAGGGATGTTAGGGGCATGAAAACCCCTAGCTCCTTCCCAACCTCTAACGCATAGTCTAGGTCTTTGATCATCTGTTTCACGGTGAAAGCCGGTTTTGAGAAGTCCTTCTCTAGAAGGGTCTTCAACTTATATCCAATCTGTGGCGATGCAACCACGCTGCTCCCCAGAGCATCTATAAGGGTTCTCCAATCTATACCAGCCTTCTCACCTATTGCAAGTGCCTCTGCAACTATTACGGGTGTTGTAGCGACTATTATATTTATTAGGAGCTTGAGATATCTAGCCTCCTCACCAGGGCCGACATAGGAGATCTTGTTTCCGAGAACCCTGAGCACGGGGAGGGCGTTTTCATATGCCCTCCTATCCCCTGAGACATATATCGTCAGCTCCCCCCTTTCCGCGAATAGAGTGCTACCACTTATAGGAGATCTAAGGTAGTAGATACCCCTCCTAGACGCTTCCTCAGCCACCTTTCTAGACGCCATCGGGGTCACGGTGCTCATCTCTATTATGGTGGTTCCCGGCTCCATATTCTTTAGAATCCCTTTCTCACCTAGATATGTCTCTATAAGCTCCTTATCGCCTGGGATAGAGGATATGACAGCATCAACACCTATGCCGAGCTCCTCATTAGATCCTACTACAATTGCTCCCAACCTAGACATCTCCTCAGCCTTAGCCTTCTCTGTGGTGAATACCTTCAGCTTATACCCACCAACCTGTATTAACCTCTTCGCCATAGGCATACCCATTTTCCCAAGACCCCTAAAACCTATGACCCTTATCTCCCTCACCAACGTGTAAAGCCCCACAAGTTGTAATAGTCTAGGGCTTAAATACCAAGTAGAGTAGATCTTTTACAGTTGAACCACTCTTCTTAGAGCAGGCATGATTAGCGTTAAAGGCTTCTTTATCTATTGGTCTGTGTTTCACATTCAACCGGCTTCTAATTACCTAGACATAGTGACTCTTCATCGCGCCTACCCCTCAGAGGCTCCTCACCACAGGCGCACATCACCAGCACTCTAGAGGTTCAAAGCCCTGGATGCCCTGGATATTAAAAATACCGCTTTTATAGCCCAGTTAGCTTGTTCAGGATATCTAGTGACTCTCTCAGCATATCCTCCTTAGATCCGCCACCCACGATTTTCCCATGATCCATTATGTATATATATTCGCTAACCTCTAGCGCGAGGCTTATGTTCTGCTCCACCAGGAGGATAGATATCTTCTCCACCTCCTTTAGCCTCTTAATAGCTTCGAAGACCTCGAAAGCGATTTTAGGGGCTAATCCCTGGCTTGGCTCGTCCATCAATATGAGCTCCGGCTTCGTCATTATTGTTCTCGCTATTGCTAGCATCTGCTGCTCACCACCGCTTAGAGTTCCAGCCTTCTGATCTAGCCTTTCCTTCAACACAGGAAATAATGTGAACACAAGATCCAATGTGCTATTAATATGGTTCCTAGCCCTCTTAGTCTTTGCAGCGAGCATTAGGTTCTCCCTAACACTTAGATCTGGGAATAGCCTTCTACCCTCAGGCACTATATTTATACCCATCTCCACCTTCTTATGGGGAGGCGTTCTCGTTATATCGATACCACTATATTCTATCACCCCTCTCCAAGGCCTTATAAAGCCCATTATGGTGTTTAGAAGAGTCGTCTTCCCAGCACCGTTTGGCCCTAGCACCGAGGTGAATGAGCCTCTGGAGACCTCGAAGCTAACTCCCCAGAGGATCTGGGTTGCTCCATAGCCAGATTCTAGGTTAATAACCCTAAGTGACACGCCCAACACCCAGGTAGATCTCTCTAAGCCTCTCGCTTTTAAGAACATATTCAACAGGGCCCTCAAGCACGATCTCCCCTCTATAGAGCACTATAACCCTTACAGCTATCTTTGCAACTGCTCTTAGAACATGCTCAACTAGAGATATCGTTGATACCCCTTCCTCAGCCAATCCCCTAACGATCTTTGAGAGCCTATCAACCTCGCTTGGAGGCATCCCAGCCATTACCTCGTCCAAGAGCATGATCTTCGGCTTCATAGCGATCGCCCTTGCCAGCTCTAGCAACTTCTTCTCAGGGCCCGTTAACCTACCAGCGGGCTCGAATCTCTTATCATATAGCCCAACCATTTTTAGAACATCATCAGCTATCTCTAGGGCCTCGCCAACGCCTATCCTCCCCGCCATTGTACCGAATAGAGCTCCTATAGCAACGCTCTCCCTAACGCTGAGCCCTGGGAATGGTCTTGGGATCTGGAATGCCCTGCCAATACCGATCCTCGCCCTCTTATATGGGGGGTAATCCGTTATATCAGCTCCCTCGAAGATCACAGATCCCTCCTCCGGCTTATAGACACCGCTTATCACATTGAAAAGGGTTGTCTTACCGCTTCCGTTAGGCCCTATAATAGCTAGGAGCTCCCCCCTATCTACTTTGAGGGATATGTTTCTCAGCGCCATTAGCCCTCCGAATCTTTTGCTCACATTTCTAAGCTCTAGGAGAGACAATCTATCACCTCAGAAGCTCCCTCAATGCATAGTTTCTGATATAGCCCCTAATATGCCCTAACAAGCCGTATGGAAATGCCACGGCAACTATGATCAGTATTGCTGAGAATACAAGTAGCTGGAACCCCGGTATTAGAACTCCTAGGTAGTACTTCGCTAATGTATAGATAGATCCTCCTATAATGGGTCCTAATAGGGTGCCCATGCCCCCCAGCACTACTATTATTATAGCCTCCACGGTATATGTTATGTTGAATGCCTCGGGTGGATATATTGCTACGATTTTAAGACCCCAAGCCGATCCTATGAGCCCGCCGAAGAGAGCGCTTATAGTAAATGCTATTATTTTATATGCCGTGGTATTTACACCCATAACCCTTGCGGCGGTCTCATCCTCTCTTAGAGCGGCTAATCCATAGCCTATCCTGCTGTTCTTGATGAGCCATGTGGTTATTGCAGCAGCTACAGCTGTGAATATTAGGAAGGTGTCTGCATAGATAGTTGTTACATAGCTGAAGCCCTCATCCCCAAAGAGGCTCCTGAGATCCCTAGCTATTATGAGGCCCTCCGACCCACCCCATATCTTGGCCCCCTCTATAAGGTATCTCAGCCCCTCGTTAACACCTATAGTTGCTATTGCAAAATACGCTCCTCTAAGCCTAAGAGCCACACCTCCTACAGCAGATGCTACAGCTGCGGCCATGAGGGATGCTAGTAGAGGCCCTAGCACTAGAGCTAACACTGGTTGGAGGCCTGCCTCTGCCGCGATTTTAACCGCAAGGCCTCCCCCATACATACCCAGTGCTAGAAAAGCTACGTATCCGAAATCCACATATCCGGTCATCCCCAGAAATATGTTGAAAGCCTGTCCAAGCGCTGTATAGAATATCAGTAGTGTAACGAACTGCCCATACTGTGGGAACGTCTCTCTAATAATCCATAGAAATATATAGAATATTAGAGAGACTATAACCTGGAGCACATGGATCCTCTGGAACCTCATCTCCTCATCAGCCCCTCAGGCTTTGCTAGAAGCAATATTATTAGGAGCATGAAGCCTAGGAATAGAGCTAGAGATCCAGGGCTTGGAGACCCCATCTGGCTAAATATATATGTAACACCCGACTCAACTAAGCCGAAGATAAGACCACCTATATATGCTCCCAAAGGCGATCCCAGGCCTCCTAGCACGGCTATCACGAATGCCTTTAAAGTATATGGCTGCCCCATATATGGATTGATACCTGTTGGATTATATAGGGTTAGAAGAACTCCTCCAAGCATGGTCATACCCAGGCCTATCCCAACACTTGTAGAATAGATCCTATGGACATCAATGCCACAGATATAGGCCCCCACAGGATCCTGAACCACAGCCCTTATCGATGTGCCAACACCTGTTTTGAAGAGGAATAGAAATATAGCTATAGCAGCTATAAGGCCTAGAACCGCACCTAATATCGATGTGACCTGTAGCCTTAGACCTAAATACGGTATTGCGCCTAGGTACCAGCTATATCCCCTATAATCGATACCCCAAAACTGTTTAGCAATCTCCTCCAGCATAACCCCTAAACCGAACATAGCCATAAGTGATGAGATCTCGGGCGCCCCTAAGAATCTCCTAACCATTATATAGAATATAGCCATGCCAAGCGCCAATCCCAAGGTGAATGCTACAGCTAGTGATACTAGGGGTACAAGCCCGTATAGCGTAAATAGCCAGTAAGCTATATATGCTCCCAACATTATGAAGGAGCCATGGCCAACATTAACGATCCTCATAACACCAAATATAAGGCTGAGACCTATGGTTGAGATCCCATATATAGATCCTAGTATAAGCCCGGCCGTTATATTGAAGAGAAGAGGCTCAAGATCCATTCAAACACCCCATATAGAAAAAACATCATTTGGAAAAATATTATCTATGAATATGTCGCCAGCTTGCCTGCTCTTTTCTCATCCCATGTTGGTATTGGGTAGTATAGCTTGGCTATCGCCACGCTCTGGGGCCATACTACTACGAATTTACCTCCCTGCCACTGGCCGAGAACCATTTCGTGTGCTAATTGCTTGCCTGTAGCTGGATCTATTTTGAATAGCCCGAAGAAGGTCATTAGATATAGCTTGTTAAAGGCCTCCCTAACAGCAGATGGATCAAGACTCTGAGCGACCTCAATAGCCTTGACTAGGAGCAGTACTGCTGCTGCAGCCGACCCTGTGTGGTAACTTGGGAGTATGTTGGGGTTGCCTGTTACATTTACGAAGTACTTCATGAAAACATCTGTTGTGGGGCCGAACCACTCTACACCCATGTTCTTGGCTAGGTCGGGGTTATAGTTGACCGTTGGCTCCCACTGGGAGGGGCATAGTATGCCCTCTGCTAGTGTTTTTAGGTTGTTGTAATAGTCCTGTAGACATGGGGCTACATTAATGGCTATGAGCTTAAAGTTCACATTAGCGTCTGCTAGTTGTTTAGTTAGGAGTAAGCCGTCTGGATAGTGAGCGCTTACAATAAGCGCGTCTGCACCACTTCTGGCGAGATCTGTTATATATGGTGTGAAATCGTTGATCGTTGGTGGATACACCTTTTGATATACAATCGTGTAGCCAAGCTCCTGGGCCTTCCTAACAGCCCCCTCACCAGCGGCTCTATTGAACTCGTCATCTTTATACATTATAGCCACTTTAGTAGCCTTAGGATCTATCTGTTTCAATGCGTAGAGAGCCGTCCATAGATACATCGAGGCAGGTGTCCACACCGTTACTACATATTTATACCCTTGCGCGTTGATCTCATCACCAGCACCTCCCCAGTTAACTAGGAGCATCTTATACTTCTCAGCTACTGGTGCTTGTGCAAATACCAGTGGTGATGAGTATGTTGATAGGAGGAAGTTCACCTTGTCAACTGTTATGAGTCTCTCTGTATATGCTATTGTGTTCTCCTTCTTAGACTCATCATCGTAGTATTTCAGCTCAAGCGGTATAGCCTTGCCATATAGATGCACCCCTCCATACACCTCATTAACCCATTTGATAGCAGCTAGAACACCCCAGAAACCCCTTCTGCCAGCATCAGCCTGGCTACCGGATAGGGGTACAGCCATTCCAAGAACTATCTTATCTGGAAGCTGTATAGGGGGAGTAGGAGTTGGTGTTGGAGTAGTCACAATCTGTACAGGGGCTGTTATTGTTTGTAGTACTGTCTGTGTTACTGTAACCCTCTGGGGGGCTGTCACTGTGAGGATCTGTGTTACTGCTTGTGGTGCAACAGATCTCCCAACCTGTATCCCACCGAAGAATGAGGCTATAGCAACTAAAACCACAACAACAGCTGTTATAACAATTAACCTAGAAACACCCCTGACCATACAAACACCAAACAAAAATAAACAAAAAAGCTAATAAACATTTAGCATACAATTGGTTCTAAAACTATATAGTTACATTAAATATATGCCTTCAATGTTAATTGATATATGTTAGTATAGATCTATATTTAACAAGCTTAGACTTGTATTAGAATAATGGAACAGCGCTCTTAAATAGTAAAGCTAGAAGAATTAAAGGTTAGAAATCTAGGGCCTTCCGATTTCTTTTTCCACAAAGAGATAAGAATAAGGTTTTTCGATCTATCGAGAATATAAGAAAATCTATTTAGTTTAAAAGAAGTTATATAAATTTATACTATTTATTCCAAAATCTATGTAGGGTGTCTGAAGATCGATTTTAAAAATACCTTTAGATTGTGACCAGATTTGTTCCGTCTATCTCCTTTTATAACTGAGCTTATAGCCTTTGCCTCTTTTCTATCTAACAGGTTTTCAATGCTTTTCGCGATTTCATATCCTTTTTGTGTAAGCTTTAATGTCTCGGTATTATTAGTTTTTATTATTTCAATCATTTTAAGAGATTCTAGGGCCTCTATATCATATTCAACATCCTTTGAATAGATATTTCCATTCTCACTATAGAATTTATAGCCTTCACAGCAAGTCCTTGCCTTGTAAGCCCTTGAAGCTGCCTCATATATTGTGCTAAGTTCTACGGATCCTCCCATTATATAGATCATATATAGGATCTTCAGGGAATCTGGGAGTTTCATGTTCATCTAACTCTCTCGAATATCTATAAATAAATAGTATATATCATAGTATGTCACATGCTACAGATGTTTAAATACTAGGTATTACGTTAATCATGTGGGTTATAAGCGTAACCATATTATATGATCTTCCTTCATGAATTTTTAGAAATCACTAGGCGATCTGCGGAGGCTTTCTAAATAACCTAGGATAGTGCTTTCAGTTGTAAAACTCTTGACTGATAATAGCTGTGAAAAGCTTGTTAAGCTATTGCTTCTGGACCCTAAATTTTCCCAGCAGATCTTGTGCTTAAAATAGATAATATATGGTTAAACAAAGCTTCATCATCTCCCTTTGCATTTGGTTCTAGCCGATTATCACGGCTCATAGGATCTTGGTAGTCCGAGTATGTTATGTCCTACATATGCTAAGACTAGGTTTTGATTTACTGGTGCTACCTTGTATAGCCTTATTTCTCTTAGCTTCCTCTCAATCCCGGTCTCCCACGCATATCCATAGCCTCCGAATGTGTCCATGGCAACGTTAGCTGCTTTCCAGGCAACCTCTGTTGAGATGTATTTAGCTGCGTTTGAATATAATCCTATAGACTTGTCCTCAGCACCCTCGTCTATAAGTCTAGCAGCTTTATGTGTTATCTCGTCTGCAGCTAGAAGCTCTATATATGTTGATGCTATTGGGAATTGAACCCCTTGATAGCTTCCAATGGGTTTTCCAAAGACTATTCTTTTAGATGCGTATTCAACGCTTCTCTTTATAAGGTATCTAGTGCTACCCACAAGATCTGCTGAGATCACTACTCTCTCGGAATTAAGTGCTCCTAAGAGGTATCTGAAGCCCTTACCCTCTTCACCTATGAGGTTCTCTGCTGGAACCTCTAGATCCCTTATATATAGCTCATATACAGGTCCTAGCGCCATTACCTTTATCTTCTTGGCCTCGATCCCTGTAGATTCTCTGAGATCTACTAGGAAGAGGCTTATACCATCATATCTCCTCTCAGGGTTATAGGGTCTTGTTCTAGCTACTAGGAACATGAGATCAGACTCCTTAAACCTCGATATAAAGATCTTATGGCCATTAATGATATATTTATCACCCTCCCTCCTGGCGAAAGTGGATATCCTCGCAGTATCAGACCCAGCCTCTGGCTCTGTTACAGCGAATGCGAGGAATCTCAGCTCACCCCTAGCTATCCTCGGCAGATATTTCTCCTTAATATTTTTAGAAGCATATCTAACCAGGATATTCATCGGATAGTAAACAGCTCTAACATGATAAGCAGTACCACCCATAGCGCTTATCTCCTCAATAACAAGGGTGACCTCTTGGAGACCATATCCAGCACCACCATACTCCTCAGGGATCATAAGCCCAGCATATCCAAGCTCTAAATATTCCCTTACAAACTCCTCGGGAAACCTCTCATAAGCATCAACATCTAGCCAGTATTTCTCCCCATATTTCTCCATAAGAGCTCTAACATTGTTTATCAACAACTTCTGATGATCCTTTAGCTCTCTTTGATGATAATCCAAGTAAGATTCGAGGCTCATATTATAACACCAACTCCCCCATAGATCGTTACTTCCAACATATAAAAGGTTTGGAGACCCGATTTTCCCCTTAAGCCCTTCACAAAATTTTAAGCACCTCGCTATACTTTATTCACGGATCTCAGGAACCTCTGATTATTAGCATTAGTAGAATAGATTTTAACAGGTGTTTCTACCCTCCAGGATCTATCTTATTGTTTTTAAACCATACTTGGGCTCTGAGTATATTTAATTAGTATCAGGGCTTTAATGATCTTTTGTATCTATCTCCTTTACTCTGGAAGCAGGGTTTTCAATGTATGGGGAGTATATTAGGTTTGCTGGAATGATTTGAGGTGTAAGGGTGTTGGAGACGGGTCAGAAGGAGGTTATAGAGCTTCTGATAAGCGAGATCCCGGATAAAACGCCTATTCGAAGGGAGATTGGGGGTTTAAGGGGTGTTTTGATTGTGAGGATCGGGGATGAGGTCTATGCTGCTGATGATGAGTGCCCCCATGAGGGGTGTTTTCTAAGCGATGGCTATCTAGATCCTGAGGATAGAACTATAACCTGTACATGTCATTGGTCCACCTTCAGGCTAAGTGATGGAGCATCTCTAACCCCTGATGTCACTACAAAGCCTATGAAGCTATATAGGGTTGAGAGGAGGGGAGATAGGGTTGTGGTTATAATTGATTAGAGGGCTCAAAGCAATATAGCCTCACTCCAACTGTTTTCTGGG
>JAWAXC010000056.1 GCA_038897115.1 Sulfolobales archaeon
AGCCTTCTCAATAGATATCCATAGCTCCATATATGAACAATCTCGAAGTTTATCTTGGGGCCTTTATCAGTAAGAGATGATAAGAATGATCTCCAAGCCTCATCGTCTTTATTCGGAACCTGCTGTGTTGTAGCAAATTCAATTAGCTTCTTATATCTCTCATAGAACTCCTTATACGTTTGCTTAAGATCTACTTTTTGGTTTCGAAGAACATCCTCCTCCTAGTATAGCTGATCTTGTTCCAGAGCTTAGAGGAGAGGCTACACAGAGCTCTCAGCCTAGCCTCGACCTCTTCGTTTGGCACTAGCCTCAGCCCCACCATCCTCTTCAAAATATCACGCTCGAAGCCTTGACATGCGTAGAGATGGGAGAGACCACCACTATATTGCAAAAGCTATAGGGTAGCCTGCCAAGACCACAGAATAAGGACAAAGAGCTTATAAATATTCACCCAGCTGTAAATATTTAGGTGATTATCTTGGAGGTAAGGGTATGTAGTTTTGATGATGTTAGGAGGCTGGGCAGGCTCCTCTATACATATGGAGGTAAAGCTATAGTTCTATTCTATCACGATGGTAGGGTATATGCTTTTGATAATAGATGCCCCCACATGGGCTTCCCCCTCTCTAGAGGGTCTATAGCGGATGGGATTCTAACGTGTGAGTGGCACCACGCTAGGTTTGATCTTGAGAGTGGGTGCTCCTTCGATGTGTGGGCTGACGATGCTAGGGTCTATAGAGTTAGGGTTGTTGATGGCGATGTCTATGTTGAGATCCCTGACCTCGATGTTGAGGATCGGGCTAGGATTTTTAGGAGGCTTAGGAAGGGTCTTGAGCATGGGGTTCAACTCTTAATAGCCAAGGCCCTTGTATCCGCGATATATTCTGGGCTCGATGTGGATGAGATCTATAGGGCCTCGATAGGATGGGCTATGGAGAGGAATATAGCGTGGGGTGGGGGCCCCACATTCATAGTATCTACGAGGAATATCCAGGGCTATCTAGATAGTGAGAGCCTTATCATGGCGCTTTTGAGGGGGCTGAGTCTATTGTCTAGCGAGGCCTCTGACAGAGCTCCAAGGCCCGTGCTAGATACTTTAGCAGGCCCGGCAACTCCTCTGCCGAGGCTGAAGATCTGGTTGAGGCATTTCGCCGAGGTTAGAGACTCGTTCGGGGTGGAGATGATCCTAGCTGCGATGGCCTCCCACGGCTATGGTATTCGAGATATTGCTGAGGTTTTCTTCAGCGTTGCAACAGATCATTATCTAAGCGATGGGCATGTGGTTGACTTTGCTAATAAGGCCTTTCAATATTTAGAAAACATAGCTGGTAAGCCCGATCCAAATGTTCTGAGGAGCCTGGCACCTCTCCTAGCTGAGGGGAGGAGATATGAGGAGAGCCATGAGTGGAGACACCCAGTAGATCTTGTTGAGATCGTGGATGAAGAGTCTGGTAGACTAGCTGAGGTATTCAGAGCTAGGGGAGACCCAATAGATCCTGGGGATGTGGCTAGCCTTGTCATGGATAATGATCCAAGATCTATTGTAAGGGGCATAACTGGTTTCCTTGAAAAGGGCTTCGATCCAAAGGATGTGGCTCTCGGCGTAGCCTTGGCAGGGGCTCAGAGGATTGCTATGTTCAGCAGCTCAAACGAGATAGGAGACTGGCTAACTGTTCTCCACACATTCTCATATGCAAACGCTATCTACCAGGTGGTTAAAAGGGCTGCTTCCCACGAGGTGTTTAGAGGCGTCTACCACGGAGCCCTCAAAATATACCTAGATAGATTCCTCAACATACCCCCATTCAAGATCCCCAATGGCTCTCCAGGCGAGTCTAAGGAGAAGCTCCTCAAAAGCCTAGTAGATCTTCTGAATAGGAGATATATGATCGATGATGTGGCATATATAGTGGCTGACTACATTGCAAATGGATATGAGGAAGAGGATCTCTTGAGAATTATATGCAGATCAGTAGCTAGGGAGGACGCCGATTTCCACACAATGCAGATGCTCGATGCAGGGATAAGCATCTACAGAGACCTTAGAAGCGATGCCCATAGAAAAATAGTGCTCATCGCAATAGCCAGATACATAGCATCCCAAGCACCAACAGATAGAAGAACAAGCCAAGTAGCAAACATAGCGCTTAAGCTACACATGGGACAATCCCTCCACAGCGACTGACCTCTTAAACCTAGGAGGCGGGTAAACTCTATAAATAATGTAAGCTTTCTAAGGGAAGTAGATATAGCTTTAATAAGATCTACGGATTCTTTACATGATTAGAGGTTAATCTCCAAGGGCTACATGACTCACAATGATCCGATAAAAGAGAGAAATCCCTGCCCATTACCTCTAGACCGGTGATTATGAAAAAAGATAGCCTCCAAGAGAGGGCTGACCCCTACCTACTCTAAGAACACCTCCCTTCATCTAGATAATGTTTACGTTCCCCACTTGCAGAATTTTTAATTAATTTTAATTGGTTTTAATTCTGTAAGTGAGGAGCTCTGTGTACTGAGTTTCTTTATATGTTTAGCTATTGTTATTTTATCCGAGTTTTTTAATGCGTCTGTTATGCTTCACACTTCGATTATGCGCGGCTTTTTATAATATTGAAGTCCCTATCGTTTGTTTTTAATATCGCTCTTGATCTTAGACGTGTTGCTGCATGATATATCTCAGCGTACTCTATTTCCGGCATATATGGTTCCACTGCGTTCCCCTCTCACGGTGCTTCTTCTCCGTGAGGGGGTTAGCCCATAGCCTCTCTGATCACTTCCTCCGGCGATATATCTAGGCTCCTCCTCCTAGCTGTTGCCTTTAAAGCGTAATAATATGCTGGGATCTGGAATGCATATTCCCTGCCTATCCATGGTTCGCTGGGGATTTCAGAGATCTTGTTTGCAGCTGCTATATATATGATTATGTTGTGCCTCAGCATTGCTTTCCAAATGCTGGGGTCGATCCAGCCTATGCCATCTACTCTATCTAGCGATGCCGAGATCTCCTCTAGAGCCTTACCCCTCACCTCTATAGGAAGGCCTTGGGCGAAGCTGCGGATCCCACCTATAACCTCTCCCTCAAGCCATACCTTCAGCCCGCTTTTCCATATCATCCTCAGGGCCCTTGGATTGCCCCCAGCCAGTCTCCAGAGAAGCTCTCTAGACTCTTCATAGCCGATCCCGAGCTCCCTGGCAACTCTATGGTGAAGCCCCATCTGTGATATGAGCTCCTCGTAGGAGATCCTAGATAGATTCCAAATCAAGGCCCAATTAACCTTGCCACCAACCACATGCCTAATCTCCCTCACGAGTGCATCGCTCGTTAGTGCTATAACAGCTATGGATCCTCCTTTCCTTGAGTAATCCCTATTGTACTTTGCCAAGTCATTTGCAAAGCTCTCGAGCCATTGTCTGAAGATGCTTAGATGCTCCTGACTATCTGCCCTCACTTCGTCCAGAACTATCAACACCTTTCTACCCCTCCTAAGCCTGCTTGCTACATAGCTGGCTAGAGTGAAGGTGATGTTGAAGATTGTTGATGTAGAAACTATCGTCACCTGATCTGGGGAGATCTGGGAGTCCCTTATATACCTAGCAATGCTCCCAGCCAGATCCTTAAGGCTCTTGGGTAGATGGAGCACAGACCCCTGAACAGCATCTTCAGGTCTCTTAACAACCATGACATCGAGCCCAGCACCAGCTTGGTCAGCAGCTTCTGAGAGAACCATGAAGAAAGTGCTCTTACCACAGCCCTTGGGCCCATAGAGAACAGTGATCCACCCACCCTCAACAACCCTATCCCACCCCCGTTCGAGGATCTCCTTAGCCTCTCCCTCACGATCCACAAACCTGCCAAGATCGGTCTTATAGCTATGCATCCTATAAACGATCTCATCAGCCATATCCCTATTATCTCTCCGGATCCTCTCCTCTACCTCCACACACCCACCAAGATATAAATATCAAAATAGATATATAGAATCATATTAGCTCCCTTGAGGAGGTGGTCATCAAAAACCAGATCAAAAATAGCGGAAAACTCTTATAAGCCGGATAAGCATCAGAATATTAGAATTAATAGATCCGCAATTCTACTATAGAAGGGAAGGAGCATTTCTCCAACGTCTATCACCTTTGTAACATATGTTACGCAATTCTACTATAGAAGGGAAGGTCGGCTCGTCGAACTGCATCTTCCGCCCCTTACAACAAAAAACACCATGAAAAACAAAACAGTTTAAAGAGGCAATGAGACAAACAACATAGACAAACCGATCTACAAAAAGCTATCCTGGAACAGCCTATAAAGAGGATAAGCTACAGATGAGAAACTAAGATGCTAGGCAAAAGGAGTCTCTACAGATCCTGGCTTGACTATAGTTTTTTTCAGATGCTATGGATACCCAATATATGCTTTTAATCCCAGCTGCCATTAACTTCCTTGGCATGTTTGATGCTGATCTCTTCCCCATCCTGAAGGGCAAGGGTTGCCATGTGGGAGGGTCAAAGTACTCTTTCTTCTTCTATTTTTACTATATATAGCTTTCTAATTAATAGCATGTTCGCTATAGTTAGGGCTATACTCCATATGAGTGTAGAAGATATTAGATAGATAGGATGTGCCTTTTCGATCTCTGACGAAGAAAAGAATGCCATGTAGGATACAGGTAGCTCGGAGCCATAATATGCCTCTCCTGCTAGTAACATTGATGAGGCAAACGGGTTGACATATATTACTAGTGGATCTCTATACTCTAGTAGTAGGTACACGAAATAGCTAAACATAGCTATTACAAGAGGTACGAAGGAGATCATCCTCGTGCTAGATAGCCTCAATATCTTTGTTGATAACAATGATAAGAAGAGCGATAGAGATGCTATGAAGAGACCTACAACTGATATAGCCCCTGGCAGGGCTGCTATGGAAGCTAGTTGTGGGTGCACCTCTAACCCTAGACCATTATATGAGAATAGTAGAGAGGTTAGGAGTACCATTATCCCACCTAAGATTAGGGATAAGATTATGGCCCCAGCATAGAGGGATAATATATATCGCCATAAGCTCAGATTCCCAAACCTTATTAGATATGGTATGCTTGAAACATGATAGTATATAGATGAGACAAGTGTTACACATGAAGATGCTAGCGACACTATGATGGCATACATAAACCATGATGAGACGTATAGGGAGTAGTACTTCTCTATCGTCTCCCTACCCACCTGCCTAGCTATCGATGGTGCCTGGAGATAAGCGCCGAAGGCTATCCATATCACTATAAATACGATCCCCCAGAATATGAGGGGCTTGCTGCTTATGATTCTCCTAGCAACATAGATCGCGAGGTCTATCTAGATCACCAACTATTCTCCATCGCCGCCCTATATATGGAGATATCTAGGTTCATACTATGAACTTCTAAATCGCCTTTTAAGCCTAGAGGATTAGGATATGCCAGAGGAGAATCTATGCTTGAGATAATAGATCTAAATGTTAGATATGGGAGAAGAGAGATCCTTAGAGGTGTAAAATTGAAAATCGATAATGAAAAGGTTGTTGTGCTCGGACCCAACGGTTCCGGAAAGACAACCCTTATAAAGTCGATTCTATCGCTTATTCCATACTCTGGAAAAGTATTTATCGATGGGGTAGAAGTGAGGAGGATAAGGGGCTATATAGGGTTATCAACTAACATAGCCGAGGTATATGGTTTAGGATACCTTGTCAGGGATCTCCTACAGCTATACAGCAGGATCAAAGGAGTGGATAGGGATCTAGCCCTCGATATGCTGGATAGACTTGGGATAAGGGATCGAGTGCTCGATAAACCACTATCTAGACTTTCAGCAGGGGAAAATCTCATGGTGAGAAACGTCCTAGCCCTGGCATCGCATCCAAAGATATATGTTATTGACGAGCCCTTCGAAAACATAGATATGGCGAGAAGAGGAATTATCGCCCGATGGTTCGCGGAATATGCCTCCGAAGGGATCCTAGTCACACACGAGCTGTCCATGTTGAGGGAAAAATCATTCCAAGATTTTAAGGTCTATTTCCTAATAGCTGGAAAACTCCACGGGCCTATAGAAGTTAGAGATCTAGCCGAGCTATGTGTGGTTGAAGGTGCTAGAAGCGATGCTGTTCTTGTGATAAGTGAGGGAGGCTACGCAGTGTCCCTCATAAGATCTGGAGATAGTTGCGATACAAAGCTATATATGGTTGGAAGCGTTAATAAGCTATACGGTGTATCGCTGTGAGAGCATCTGATCTAGAGACGATGCTACAGGTGATCGGAGAGACAGCAGAGAAGATCCTTATTAACAGCTTTAGAAAAGCACTAGGCATATACTATGCTCTATGGGGATTTTATATGCTGATAACATCTATGATCTATTCTGTATTCTATATGTTAGGGATCCGAGATCCAATCATAACTCTTACACCTAGCCTGGCTATTCTGATCGCTTTTATCTACATAACAATGTTCAAGATCTTTACTGGGAATATGATAAATAGAATGACCAGGGTTTTAAAGACCTTCAGAATCCATGATACCAGAGCGTCTAGGAGATCATCAAGGATCTTTTACTTTGTCCTCGCGATCCTAGCTTCCCTATTTATCTATGTTTCTATAGTATCTGGGGAACAGCAGCTATACTACATAGCAATGTCAATATATGTTGCCCCAATCATTGTGAGACACTATAGGATTCTCTATTCAAGCCCGAGGATCATTGAGCCTAAGCACTACGACATAATAGCAATGGTAACGCTGGTCTCGCTGGTTTTTGCACCGCTTATGTTTATACTATACTATGTATTTGTAATAGCGTGGTTCTACGCTAGCATAATGTCCCTATTAGAGGTCATAGAAAATGAATGAAGATCTCTTGGAGCTAATAGAAATACTTGGTACTAGGGCTCTCCAAAACTCATCGAGATTAAGTATATTGATAGCGCTATATGTGCTTAAAAAGGCTATCTTTTCAGATATAGTTAGATATACTGGGCAGCCTAAGAGTTCTGTATATCAGAGCCTACAGATTCTCGAGGATGAAGGACTGGTCATGGTTAGATATGCTATAACATTTAAGGGGCCGAGGAAGGTAATTGAGATAACCAGTAAGGGGGAGTATCTGGTTGAGAGATTATTAGAGCTGGTCTCTAGGCTTAGGACTGGTGGAGTGGCCGAGAGTAGGTAGGCTCCTACTAGATGTTCGTCTCGGGTTTTCTAAGCTGGCAGATCTACTCCTTTAATCTATATCTATTCCAAGGGTGTGGTTCAGAGCTCTCTTGCTACTTTAAAAGGTGAGGGACTCAAAAGCTAGTATCGATCAGTAAAGGCTCTGAATTAATCATAGTTGCATATCCTTGTCCTTATTTCATAGGGGCCTATAACAGCTATTTCGAGCTCTCTCTTATCGAATTCTCCGGGAAGCTTTTCCCAGGGCTCTATATCGCCTGGAACCACTTGGAATATTGGGTGGGGCTTGAAACAGCTGTTACTAGCTATTCTATCTAACCATCTTCTGGATCTGATATATATTTTCTTGAGTAGGTGGAGAGCCTCATATCTCACTTGAGAATCGCTTATAGATATCCTTATAGACGGATCTACTAGTGCAGCATCAAACTTGTCGTTGTCAAATCTATAGCCTTTCGTATACCCTCTAGCCATATGTAGTGGATATAGGTGTTTATAGCCCTTATGGGATCTCTACTTACTCTGAATCTATATAACTGGGATGATTCCTGTATCCCTTAGTATGGCCTTTTATAACTTTGATCGCTAGTATCGATTCCCTCCACAGTGCCACTAGCCCTATAGGGTCTATATATTCAGGATCTATACTCCAGAGTCTCATACAGAACCCCGATCAACATGCGCTATTGGCAATAAAGCTAGTGAGAGATATTTTAACGAAGCATATATGACGCGGCTATAGATAGGGCTATATGGAACAGAGCTGAAGGATATACAGATATATGCCCGCTATATCCCAGTTAAGCAATATATCCCGCCTATAGCCTATACCAAGAAAGGCCAGGAAGTCCATAGCCTTGTCTATATATGGGAATAGCCAGTAGATACTCTCTACAGCCTATCTTAGATAACAGATATGCAGGGGTCGCTGGAAAGGGGATCGATGGCTACAGCGTTATACCATACCATGGTTGATAACAAATAAGGAAGCCACGCCACTATCCAGATATATTCTTTTAATCTCCACCCTATCCTTTGAAAAGGCTGGTCTGTAGCATTATTAATTACCATGCTTATAAGCTTTTAGCTTTTAAATTTCCACATATTCCTGAGTGCTTCTTCAGCTGTTTTGATCTGAGGTCATAAGATGATCTCTACAACTGAAAGCTCCGCCCTTTATGGTGGGGGTGAAATTTCTATATATTCTCGTCTTATTATTATAAGTAGGCCGGGTTTCGGGTTGTAGTCTTTGGCTAAAGCGGCTATTCGATCTACAAGCTCTATGATCTCTGTCTTCGAGGGCTGATAGGAAATATAGATCACTCCATTTTTCACAAGGCTTAGGAAATAGGGTATGGTGAAATCATGGTCTCTGGTTAAAATAGCCCTGCCAAGCCTATTGGATATCTCAACCAGCTCCCTATCACCTAGCCCGCGGGCTCCGATGTCTTGAAGGCGAATGATATCGACTCCGCGCCCGCGTAGGAGGAGTGCAAGCTTTTTAGGTATGTTCTCATCAGCTAGGAGGGTTAGCAATAACGACAACTCTCTTCACAGCTTCAGAGGCATAGCGGAGGGCCTCATAAACAGCCTCCAATGGGATCTCAAGCTCCTCCGATACCTCCTCAGGCTTCCACCCGGCAGCAAGCATGTCTAGAACATCATCCACAGTTACACGAGTCCCCCTAATAGTAGGCCTACCACCACGCCTATCCGGGACAACCTCGAGCCACCTATAACCCTGCAAAACAACCATACCTCTCAATCTCCACCCTATCCTTTGAAAAGGCTGGTCTGTAGCCTATTAGATTGTTGATTACCAAGCTTATAAGCAGTAGGTCTCAACAAGGAATACCCAGGACTGAGCCATAGAATTGCTAGGGTAGTGCTGGGCATGATTGCTAGCAATGATAGGGAGGTTTCGATCATAAGGATCAAGTATAGATCATAGCTCGGCGAGCATTCCAGCATCTCTCAGGACTTCTGAGAGCTCCCTCGGGGGAGTCTGCGAAGCTCAGGAGCTCCTCAACATAGCCCAAAAGCCTCTCACCTCCATCGCCCCTATAGCTCCTCAGAACCCTCTCCAAGGGGTTCTCCAGCCTCGAGATCTCGAACTCGATCCATCTTCTGAGGCCCTGCATCCAGATGGCTACCAGGGTCTCGGGATTTCCCCAGCCAGGCTATTGGCGTAGCTATCCACAGAAGCGGGGTATTTTTGTCCATGTCCCGAGCTCAGCTTATATATGCATCTATATATAGGGATCCTATTCTATATTGCCCTCCCTGATATTCGAATGCATCCGGCGAGTATAGGTATCTAGCATATATATAGCCATTACCAACATATTCAGCCTTTAGTGAAACATATGCTTGCGAATACATATAGAGTCTGTCTGACTTTGTCGCTCCTATAGAGGCCCCTATTATTGATGCTATTGTGGAGATCGCTGAGCATATGGCAGCGCTATAGCCTAGGCTATAGCATAGGATCCCTAGAACGCCTCCTGAGAGGACAAACATTGGTAGGGTTCCGAGCTCACTCTCAACCCTGAATATATCTACTAATACAGGCTTTGAATCGATGATGGTATTACTGGAGAACCAATAATCTCTATAGTGTCTATAAGCTATTTCTAAAACCCCCTGGGAATCATATGGATTAGGATCGACATCTCTCATGGGCTCCATCATGTTGTTGGTTATTATTGGTCTTGCAAAGGTCATGTTAGATTCGACATCAGTCTCATATATAGGATAGCACTGGCTCCAGTCGCAAGAACCCTTATAGAGCTTATATCTAGCGGCTGTGAACTCAGCCTTAAAGCCTATGCCAACAATTGCTGGTGGTGTGAAGTCCAACCCATTTATAAAGCTATAATATGTATCTAGCCATATGTTATCACCTGTAAGCGATATCGAGGACCCGACGACTTTATATCTTATAACCCCCACACCTTGCCTCCCAACGCTGGCAGTTATCATTATATCAATCGATACTGTGGATGTGGATTTAAAGTAGAGTCTCTGCAATATATCATTAGTCTTATACGCTCCTGGGCCATATACATGGGTAACCACTATTGGCATCATATTTGTTGTGTATCCATATACCTCCTTCAAGATCCAGTAGTAGCACTCTAGATCGCACCCCTCGAATATACTCTCAGGAGGCCATGAACTCTGAGCCTTTATATTTTGAGAAGTTGGTGGGGAGGATCTCGAGCTGTTAGTGCCATTATATCCTATCAAAGGCTTTCTCCCCTCGAGATCTTCGATCACCTCCACCGCAACACTCTTGTTGGCAAGTATATCCACAACCCTTATAGGAACGCCTCTAAAGCTCTCATATATGCCGGAGGCCTCGTGAATAGCCCCGACAAGGAGTATTCCTGGGAGAACCATGCCGGGATTATTACCCCTGCTAACAAGGTGATCCCTCCACACCTTTGAGAAGGCTCTAACAACGCTGTAATTAACCTTAACAATGCCGAGACCTCCGTAGAAGCCGAGGTGTTCGAAGCCTCCGTCGGGCATCCAGGCATATACGCTATAGATCACCTTCAGAGGCCTCCCACCCCGATCCTTAACAAATACTATGAACTCAGGCTCGCCCTGCTGTGAATAGCTAGAAACCCTCACCCCCAGAACCCAGTTAGAATAGTATTGATCCCCAGAAGAATATGAGGTACCAAAACCAAGGCTATAGCTAGCAAATATAGAGATTACTAAAATACTAAGTATTAGAGCTCCAAATGGGGTCTTGATAGATGTAACACCCAACAATATCCTCCAAAAGATGTTTTTCATACCATCACCTCCAATATATCTAAACAATGGGAATAGGGCTTGATATCAAAAGATTCAAACCTGATGAAGCTCGAACCTCTAATTCCAACCGTTTCTCCCTAGATGTTCATTCCATTCATTTTATAGTTTATGGTTTCATCTAGGGGTTCTACCTCGCCCAGAGGGCTCTCCTAGCTCATCCCATGGGCTCATGGGTGGCTGTCGAGCCGAACGGCACGCGGCTCCCATCTAGGATCTAGGGTTGGCCCGCCTGGGCTTGAAGCAGAGCTCCCATCACCCAGGCAGACTCTAAATATTATTGCCCACCAACCTATATAAGCTTATCCTCAAAACATCAAAAAGATTCCAACCCCTCCTCTAGGGTGGGGCTTTCTGTTATAAATATTAATTCTCCTTGTTAATCTATTTTGGTAGTATTGTTGAGTGTTGTTGCTGAGGCTATGCTTTCAAGGGTTCTTGATGAGGCTGTGAATAGAATTGCCAAGAAGGTTGCCCAGGGCAAGAAGCTATCCGAGCAAGAGATAGTGATACTATATCTAGACATAATCATGAGATCTAACGAGAAGAGGTTCAACGATCTAAAGGAATATACCGATAAGAAATTCGAAGCAATCGATAGAAGGATCGATGATCTCAAAGAATATGTTGACAAGAAGTTTGAATCACTTGATAAGAGATTCGATGATCTCAAAGAATATGTTGACAAGAGGATCAACGATCTAAAGGAATATGTTGATAAGAGATTCGAGGCTGTCGATAAGAGGTTTGAATCACTTGAGAAGAGGATTGAAGACCTAAAGGGATATGTTGATAAGAGGCTCGAATCATTTGAAAAAAGATTTGAATCCCTCGAGAGGAGGGTGGAGCTCGTATATAACGAAGTGTCATCGATAAAGACAGATATTATTAAGATGATGAAGGAGTATATGGAGAGGCTATATGGTGGGAAGAAGGGCTGAGGAGACAGCTTATGATCTACCATAGCTGAAAGCCTCACCCTTCAGAGAAGGCTTCTCATCTTCTGTGATGGCTTTATATGTTATTTCAATTGTTTTATTCTCGATGATAATGGTTACTACATGTAAGTCTCAGGTGGCTATCCTCTAGCTAACCTATGCTCCCGAGACAGTGATAAAAACCGTAACCCCGTGTCCCTTGAAGAGAGGGATAGGGGTAATGGGCCAGAGACCCCAGCAAAAAGATCTTCTATAGAATTGAAAGGGGAGGAGGTCGACCATGTCCTGACTGTCTCAGGATCCCTCCTACTCCTGATCCACAGCTGGATCGCCTTCTAAAAACGCTGAGATAGACTTACCCTCGAAAAAGGCTTAGCCCTAATCAGCTTCTAGAGATCATCCTTAAAGCTTCTAACCTCAGCAAACCTCCTCCTAGGGGAGGTAGACCCTTTCATTCAGTATGCCTAGGATTACATGAGCAACACTAGAAGACATATAGCTTATAAACACCATCCCCGCCCTAGAGAATAGGCTTTCAATTGTAAAGCTAGAGGAGACCTACAAGAACAATATGAGGGCTATAATGAGCTCCAAAGCCCTTATAATAACAGGTACAGAGTTAGATGTAGAGCCTCATGACATGTTCTGGGTTTTTATTATCTTGATTATAAAGTTTTGTAGCGATTTCTCCGTTAAATCCCACGATACATTGAGGGGTAGCAGACAACACACCAGATGAGAACCCCATAGTGTTGGGCTTAACAGAGCCCCATGGGGTGTGGGTGAAGCTATTGATCCCACACTGAGGGCTAACCCCACTCACATTACTTCTAATTATTTCTAAATATTTTTATTTCTGTGAGTAGGGAAACACCAGCATCTCTAATAGCTATAAATATTGGAACCATGTTTAGAGATGTTCCGAATGTCAAAATAAGGGTTAGGTATTCGTTATAGATCTGAAAGAGGAGATCAGAGGAACCATAGATCGAAAAACCAGATCTTCACTTATAAGCAGAATAAGAAAAATGATACTAGAGAGAAAAACTGATCTGATATAGGATTAAAAGAATCTCTAGGGGTTTCGATTTGCTTGGTGTGGGTAAGATATCTGTGGATCTTCTTGAGAAATATGTTTTGAGGAGAACAGGTGTTCAAGACCCCAGCGTCCTTGTGGGGCCTGGCTATGGTGAGGACGCTGCTATCGTTAAGGTGGGAGATGGGTTTCTAGCTATACATAGCGATCCTATAACAGCTGCTGAGAGAAATATAGGCTGGCTAGCTATTAACGTTGCATCTAACGATGTAGCTGTGAGGGGTGCTAGGCCTAGATGGGCCTCCCTCGTAATCCTTTTGCCTGAGAGGGCCTCAGAAGATCTCCTAGACTCTATAACAGCTGATATAGATAGGGCTTCCAAGAAGCTCGGCATAGCAGTTATCGGGGGACATACAGAGGTTGTAGCTGGGTTTACAAAGCCTGTGGTTGTTGCAACAGTTGTGGGAGAGATAGTTAGAAAACCCATAGCAACATCTGGCGCTAGGGAGGGAGACTCTGTGATCATGACGAAGTCAGCCGGGCTTGAGGGGACAGCTATACTGGCCCAGGATTATAGAGATACCCTGTTAAAGAGGGGAGTCGACCCCTCGGTGCTTGAGAGGGCATCGAGGTTTATAGAGATGATAAGCGTTGTTGAAGAGGCAATTACACTAGCGGAGAGGGATCTTGTGACATCTATGCATGACCCCACGGAAGGAGGTGTTCTAGGGGGTGCTGCGGAGATCGCATACGCCTCTGGGAATGTGATCGAGCTCTGGGAGGAGTCTATACCAGTTGTAGAGGAAACAAGGATAATAGCTAGTGCCATAGGCATAGACCCTCTAAAGCTGATAAGCAGTGGAACGCTGATCTCCACAGTACCCCGGGACATGGCTGAGGAGGCAGTTAAAACCCTGAGGCAGAGAGGTATTGAGGCAAGCATCATAGGCAGGGTATTGGGGAGGGGGTATGGAGCCTATATAGTTAGGAAAGGTGGATATAGAGAGCCTATCCCAAGGCAGGTTATAGACGAGATCTACAGAGTCCCCGAGATACTGGGTAAGCTATAATAGTCATATGATGAAGGCCTCTCCAAGGATAAATAGATTTAGAATGCTATTCACCAGCAACCCTCACATTCCTTATAAGCACGGATGGTGAGGAAACCCTATATCTATGCTCAACCTCCTTGCCAATGAGGGTGAGACCCTTTTCAAGAACCTCGTAGAAGTTTGCAGAGATAACACCCCCGTTCACAGCCCCTCTGATCTCTCCGTTCTCAATTAGATAGGCATTTGTTATTGTAGCATTTAGATTCCCGTTAACGGGGTTTGAGAGCCACTCACCTATGGTTGTGAGCACATATAACCCGCTCTTCGTGCTACTTATCATCTCATCTAGACTCGAATCCCCCGGAGCTATTACTAGGTGGTTAGGCCCTGGAGAGGGTGGGGATGAATATATTCTCCAAGCATTCCCCGTAGAACCTCTATTCTCAGCCTTAGCTGTATAGCTATCATATAGATAGCTCTTTAGAACCCCCTTCTCAACTATAGCCGTCCTCGTAGTTGGATGCCCCTCGTCATCGAAGCTTCTAGATCCTAGGAGGCTTGGCTCTAAACCCTCGTCATAGATTGAGAGACCCTCAGAAGCTATTGCTTTTCCTAGCTTTCTAGCTAGAGGCGATCTGCCTCTCTGCACGGAGAGGGCTGAGATTGCTGGTGATAGCATTGTATTTATAAAGGATCCGAAGACTCCTGGGGCTAGGATGAGGTCGTAGACGCCGTTCCTAGTATGCTGAGATCTTGTGAATGTAGATGCGATGGAACCAACACTTCTCCCAAGCTCCCTTGCCCCGAGATCCCTTATAGATCTCGAGGTTCTATAGTCTCCATATGATCCCTCCTCCCCAGCCTCCCTAGCCTTTGCATGGATATATATCCATGCGGCAGTCTCCTCCCTAGATATGGGGCCTCCATATGTGTTCATAACCTCTATATATACATAGCTTGCAGAGGCCCAACCCCTAACAGGCTTAACACCCCCTGGGACTTCTAGAACACCTGCTATGGCTTCTGAGGCTATCTCAGCCAATCCCTCTGCCTCTATGCTCTTAACCTCCTTATCCATATACCCAGCTTGTGAGGAAGATCCTAGCTTTTCGTTGAAGCCCCTCCAATTGGGATCCTCTGGAATGGATCTCGCTATCGAGATCGCGTTCTCCAGAGCCTCCTCAACCCCCCTAGGGCTTAGATCCTGGGTGCCCACCACAGC
>JAWAXC010000057.1 GCA_038897115.1 Sulfolobales archaeon
ATGGGGATCGTTATAAAGATTGGGCAGGGTGCTAAACCAGGTATTGGAGGCCATCTCCCAGGATCAAAGGTTACCGAGCCCATATCACTTACCAGAAGGATCCCGGTGGGCTCTGATGCGATTTCTCCAGCGCCTCATCATGATATATACTCGATAGAAGATTTAGGGCAGAGGATTGAGGCTCTGAAAGAGGCTACTGGAAAGCCTGTATATGTTAAGGTAGCTGCGACAAACTATGTGCCATACATAGTTACTGGGATAGCTAGGATGGGGGCTGATGGGGTTATAATTGATGGTCATGGAGCCGGTACTGGTGCGACACCTATAATGGTTAGGGATAATCTAGGGATACCCATAGAGCTTGCTGTTGCATCTGCCCATGATATGCTAGTTAGGAACGGGCTTAGAGATGGTTTCTATATAATAGCTGGTGGTAGGGTCTCGAGTGCTTTAGATGCGGCAAAGCTCATAGCACTTGGAGCTGACGCTGTTAACATCGGAACAGCTGCTCTCATAGCTATGGGCTGTATAATGATACATAAATGTCATATAGGTAACTGCCCTGCTGCTCTAACAAACAAGATAGATGGATCCAGAGTTCTTAACCTAGAATTCGCCTTTAGAAACCTAGTAAACTTCATAAAAGGCTTCACCCTAGAGCTCTCAAATATCTTAGACGCCCTGGGTCTCAAGAGTGTAAGGGAGCTAAGGGGTAGAAGGGATCTTCTATATGGGGATGGGCTTCCAAAAAGGATCCTCGAGATCCTTGGAATCGATGGATCGATTAGAGATCCCCCATATAGGATAGGCGATATATGGAGTAGAAGAAGAATCTCTTACCTAGGAGAGCTAATAGCTAAGGGCGAGCCTGTAATAATAGGTATGGGGAGCACAGCACCCCCAGATGTTGAGAAGCCATATAGAATAACGGATTGGCTCAGAATAGATGGTGCCCAGGTTACCAGACCCCCGATAGATCCTTATAGGGAGGATGTGGAGCAGGGCTTCTACCTAGCAGGTGGAAGGCTATATATATCATCTCCAATATTCTTCGATGTTACAGATGGCGATAAAAACATAGTTTCTTCTATCAAGTGGGCATCTCTAGCACTTGGGGTGGGGCTCTTTGCACATACAATAGAGCCGTGGTATAGAGATATATCTATCACATCAGATCATACAGGTGTTGTTAGATGGAGTTACAAACCATCTACTGGGGTATATCTTGTTGTACCAGCATCTACTTCTAAAATAGAGGGGCTTCTCGAGTTAAAAGGGCTTCTGGGATATATTGTGGATGAGGATCTAGGGGATGAGGATCTGGAGGTGGTGGTTTCCGATCTAGATACAAGGTTGAAGGAGGCTGGTGCTAGGTATTCATATGATATTATAGCTAAATCATCCAGGCTAAGGGATCCTGGGGATGTTCTAAAACTCATACTTCTGGGAGCTGATAGCGTTATAATACCTGCGACAATACTTGAAAAAGCTATAGGCATAGGTAGTAGAGATGCCCTCGATAGGAAGGCATTCAACCTAATAGCTGGTATGAAAAAGGAGATAGCCTTAATAGCGGGTGCTGCAGGCGCCTATAGCCTTCAATCCACCTTTACAGGAAATAGAGAGCTTCTCAGAGCAGTAGCTCTCTCAGATACAATTGCTAATAGGATAAGGGTTAAGCAGGCTGGTAGCCCATGATAACCTATGAGCCATCTGGATGCGGGATCTTTGGGGTTCTTAGAAAGATATCGGCGCCAAAGATCTCAGGATCAGAGGTTCTCAGAGCTATTGAAAGGGTAAGATATAGGGGAAGTGATAAGGGAGCCGGTTTCGCTGTCTTTAATCTAGATCCCGGTGTAGATGGGGACAAATATAGAGTTAAGGTTTTCATAAATAGCGAGAGAGCTAATGTTGAGGATATAATTAATATATTTAAATATCATGGCTTGGGGATCGAGATCGGTAAGATCGAGAGTCTAAAAGGTCCTATATGCTCGTGTGAACTTTTTGTAAAGGCCGAGAATAGTGTTAAGATTAGAAGGGTTGTGAGGAAGCTTAATCAAAAGCTATGGTGGCATGGGCTAGGTAGGATCTATAGTGTTGGAAGATCTCTAGATGTGTTCAAAGGAGTCGGATTCCCCATAGATGTTGCTTCAATATATAATATCGAGGGTGTTGAGGGTGATATGTGGCTCGCCCATACTAGGCAGCCAACAAACTCCCCTGGGCACTACCCATACTGGTCCCACCCATTTGCAACAGAGGATCTTGCTGTGGTTCATAATGGCGATCTAAGCTCTTTTGGAGCTAACATGGAGTTTCTATCATCCCGAGGCTGGGGCGGTTTTGTTGGAACAGATAGCGAGGTTATAGCTATGCTCTTTGAAGAGCTACTCTCTGATGGTCTTGATATAGAGGAGGCTGTTAGGATTATGGTTAACCCCTCTAGAAGGGCTGATGCGTTAGATCCTAAAATCGATCATCTATATAGGAATGCAAGGCTCGACGGCCCTTTCTCAGCGGTGATAGGCTATAACTCAGGCGATGATCTCTATTTAATAGCGATAGCAGATAGATTCAAGCTCAGACCACTAGTACTAGGGGAAGATGGTGAGAGAATATATGTAGCGAGTGAGGAGAACCAGATAAGAGAGCTCAGCCCAAATGCTAAGGTGTGGACCTTAAAGCCCGGGGAGTACTTCATAGCTTCTCTCAAAAGGGGTGTAATTAGATATGGTAGGCCTTTGGAAGAGATTAACACATACTCCCCACCACCTGTCTTCGAGCCTGAGGGGGGTTTCGATATAGATGCAAGGTATCTAGGCTATAGAGAGCTTAACAATGAGATAGCAAAAGTGGCTTCTCATAGGAAAGTGGTTAGAGTTGCGAATGTCATGGGACATAGATATATAGGTATAAACCTCCCTAGGCTGGGTATAAGAGGTGTGAGGATAGAGCTCTACGGTGTTGCTGGTAACTGCTTAGCTAATCTGAATGAGTCAAACATATTCTACGTCTACGGAAATGTTGCGGATGACTGTGGCGATACGATGCATGGTGGAAAGGTGGTTATCATGGGAGACGCTAGAGATGTTCTTGGACAGGCTCTACAAGGGGGTAAGATCTTTGTTAAGGGGAATGCAGGCAACAGGGTTGGGGTTCAGATGAGAGAGTATAGGGATAAGAGACCATATCTCGTTGTAGGAGGCATAGTTGATAACTATCTAGGCGAGTACATGGCTGGAGGGGTTATCATGGTTCTAAATACGAAAAACCTTCCAGAGCCTGTGGGTAGCTATGTAGGATCTGGCATGGTTGGAGGCAGAATATATATCAGAGGTAGGGTATCACCATCCAAGATAGGGCTTCAACCGCCCAAGGTAGAGATGATTAGATTCCTGAGGGCAATGATACTCAAAGGCCTCATAAGCGAGGATCTATTAGAGGAGTTTTCAAACCTAGACTATATAGATCTAATCAATAGGCTTCCAGAAGAGGCTGCTAAATATGCCAGAAAACTCTATGAAGAGAGAATCGGCATGCCAACATATGAGTATAGAGAACTCTCAGAGGAAGAAGCCAAGGAACTTCTCCCCATTCTCACCGAATATAGTGAGGACTTCGGAAGCGATTACACAGAGTATATAGGCGATAAATATACAGTAATCACTCCTAAGAAAAGATAGCTGACTTCCCCCCGACCTAGAGGACGAGGATCTCAGTTGTAAATCCTATGTGAATAGAGATAAAAACCTGTCTTACAGCTGAAAGCATCATCCTTCAGGGCGGGGATGAAGGCTTATGCTTATTAGGCTTGGTGTCTGCTCATATCCTGATGATGAGTGTGTGTCTACACTACCTCGACGAGAGCTCAATAACCCCGAACAACATCAACCCCGATGAAAGGAGTAGAAGTAGACAGGATAGAGGTTAGGGGAAACCAGACCCGGCCCAGGGCTAAACCGAGCAATAGCTCGGGATGTAGCCCAAACCTCCCCGCTCTAGAGGGGGACCCTCGCTCCCTTTAGGGCGGGGAGGAGGCCAGTAATCATTACTCCTAGGTAGAGGGAGTCTGACGGTTTAAAACCATAGTCTAATAGGAGTTTTATTGCATGTCTGTATTCTTCTTCACCTAGGCTTATTATGTGTATATATGGGAGTACGTTTGATTCTATAAATGCTATTGTTATTCTTAGTGGGATGCCATACTTCTTTTTAGAAACATAGATTAATAGATTAGCTCATCGAGCACAAGTACATCGGTGTAGGGTTTATACCTAGTCAAGATATCTATATAGAAGTTCTCGTAAACGGTTCTAGCCCGTGGATCTGATACTGTATTGAGGTATGTGAGGTGTGGAGTATCTATGAAGACCTTCACTCCTCAAACTCCTCCTCAAGATAGATCTTTGCTAGCTCGCCAGGTCTAGGCTCTTTTCTCGCGGGGATATTCATTAGTTTTTCAACATGCCTCCTTAGGGAGTCTCTAAGCTCCTCTACATTTATATTCCTCTTAGCAGGCTTGATCACAATACCGTCTCTAATCTCGATAATAACCTCATCACCCTCATCGATACCAAAAGCCTCGCGAATAGCCTTTGGCAAAATATATAGCCCTTCCTTCCAACTCTCAATTTAAGGATCAAACTTGGTTCACCTATAATACAACCTAGCTAAGCCTGTATTAAGCGTTTCCTCTTAACATGAATACTTTGTCAGTAGGATCATATTATGGTACGAGAGCTTCTGACTCCCTTCTCCGCCCTGAAGAGGCTTAGCTTTTACTCATAAGGCTGATAATCTAATGAGTATCTTTCCGGCAGGTACGATGATTGAATAGACTCCAATGGGCGGCTGTTGAGCCCAACGGCACACGGCTCCCATCTAGGTCTAGCCCACCCGGGCTTAGAGCAGCGCTCCCATCACCCAGGCGGATTACCAATAATATGATAACCACCAACTTATATAAGCCTTTCCAACAAACAACAAAAAGAGTACTATCCCCAACAGAAAACCCCATCCTTCAAGGGGGTTGTTGAGCTAATACTATGGAGATTATCTTAGGTAGTTTCAAATGTGTTGAGGTCTTAAGTTGTAATAGGGTGGATATAGTGGTGATGTTATGGGTTCTAAGATAGAGGATCTGTTTGAGATCATCGGTGTTGATGCGATACAGGTGCTAGATTCTAGAGGAGATCCTACTGTGGAGGCTATTGTGAGGACAAGAGGAGGTGTTGGTAGGGCAATTGCCCCTTCTGGTGCCTCTAGGAGTAGTTACGAGGCGTATGACCTCAGAGATGGTGATCCAAGGATATATAGGGGAAGATCTGTTTTCAGGGCTGTGGAGAATATAAGGAGATATGTTGCTCCCGCCATCGTAGGGCTAGATTCCAGGATGCAGAGATATATAGATAGAAAGATCTTGGAGATCGATGGGACTCCGAACAAGTCAAGGCTAGGGGGAAATGCGACTACCGCTGTAAGCATAGCTGTTTTAAAGGCTGCATCAGATACAGCTGGCGAACCCCTATTTATCTATATAGGCGGGCTTGGGGCAAGAGAGCTCCCAATCCCAATGATGAATCTCATAAATGGTGGTGCACACGCTGGTAACGAATTATCTTTTCAGGAGTTCTTAATAGTCCCTACAGGCTTTGACAGGTTTTCAGATGCTTTGAGGGCGGGTGTTGAAGTCTACAAGGTGCTAAAGGATCTTTTGAAGGAAGCATATGGAGCTTCGAGCATAAATGTGGGTGATGAGGGGGGCTTCGCACCGCCTATGAGGAGTATATACCAGGCTCTAGATATTCTGGTCAAGGCCATATCTAAGAGCGGCTATACACCTGGCGGGGATATATATTTAGCTATAGATGCTGCTGCATCGCAGATCTATGAAAATGGTGTATATAGGGTTGATGGTAAAGCCCTCTCTAGAGACGAGATGATAGATCTATTTGTTGATATTGCTTCGAGATACCCGCTACTATCGATAGAGGATCCTCTGGAGGAAAACGATTTCGAAGGATTCTCAAAGCTATCGCAGAAGCTAAAGAAAACAATAATAGTGGGAGACGATCTGCTATCAACAAATGTAGAAAGACTCAGAATAGCCCTTGAGAAGGGCTCTATAGGAGGGGCCATTATGAAGGTTAACCAAGCAGGAACATATTCTGAGGCTGCTGAATTTGCTAGAGAGGCTATGAGAAGGGGTGTTTTGGTGATCACTAGCCATAGGAGCGGGGATACAGAGGATACAGCTATATCCCACATAGCAGTTGGCCTAGGAACACCCCTTATAAAGACCGGCGCGCCTGCTAGGGGTGAGAGAACCTCTAAGTATAATGAGCTTCTAAGAATAGAGCATTATCTTGGTGGGGAAGCTAGATATGCTAAGATCTAGAGATAGATCCACGTTATAGGGGAGGAGACTTTTTAGAAGATAATTTTAGATTGGAGAGGAGAACAATATTAGCTTTTCTACCTCTAAGTTATATGTGGAGAGGCGTGTTGAGGATCTATAACACTCTCAGCAAGACGGTGGAAGAGTTTATACCATCAAATCCTGGTTATGTGAAGGCGTATTTCTGCGGACCAACACCATATGATCATATCCATGTGGGGCATGCAAGGGCATATGTGGCATTTGATATTCTGAAGAAGACCTTAATGCTTAAGGGCTATAATGTGTTTCACGTGCAGAATATAACGGATATAGATGATAAGATCATAGCTAGGGCTAAAGAGATCAATATCTCTTGGAGGGAGCTCGCAGATCTATATACGAGGGAGTATCTAGAGCTGATGAAGGCTATGAGGATATCTATAGATCTACATCCAAGGGTTACAGATCACATTGGAGATATAATCAACTTTATACAGGGGCTAATAGATAAGGGCCACGCTTATGTAGCTAAAAGCGGATCTGTATACTTTGATGTCACAACATACTGGGACTATGGAAGGCTCAGTGGAAGAGGGAAGAGTGATGAGTGGAGGCAGGAAGAGGAGTTCCTCGCAGAGAAGAGAAACCCATTCGACTTTGCATTGTGGAAAGCAGCAAAGCCCGGCGAGCCTTATTGGGAATCCCCTTGGGGACCTGGAAGACCTGGATGGCATATCGAGTGTAGCGTGATGAGCTCTAGATATCTTGGTAGCGAGATAGATATCCACGGGGGTGGGCAGGATCTAATATTCCCCCACCATGAAAATGAGAGGGCTCAGAGCGAGGCTCTCTTCGGAAGATCTCCTTGGGTTAGATATTGGTTCCACGTTGGCTACCTAACAATCTCGGGGGAGAAGATGAGCAAGAGCCTAGGCAATATAGTGACTCTAAAGGATGCGATATCTAAATGGGGTGCTGAGGTGATCAGGCTCTGGATATTCTCTGCCAGCTATAGGAAGAATCTGGAGTATAAGGAGGAGTCGCTTGAGCAGGCTAGAAACACATATAGAAAGATCGTAGAGATATACCAGGTTCTAAGAAATATAGTGAGGGAGAGGGGGGTTGAGCATAGGCTTGAGGATAGGGATATAGAGATATGGGGTAGGCTATCATATGCTTGGAAAGGTTTTGTCGCCGCGTTAGAAGACGATCTAGATACTCCTAGGGCCCTTGCATATTTACATGAAGCACTATCGATCGCTGGGGGCGAGGTTATAGCCAGGGATAAAGGCTCTCTAGCCCTTAAGGCACTCTCAATCCTTGAGATGATGGACAAAGTGGTTGATATCCTGCCAAGGGCTGAGGCGATGCCCACAATATCTAAGATCGATCCTGAGGATCTGATAAGGCTGATAGTAGAGGTTAGACAGAGGCTAAGGCAGAGAAAGATCTATGAGGAGGCTGATTGGATCAGAGAGCAGCTTATGAGGCTGGGTGTGAAGCTCATGGATACAAAGGATAAAACTATGTGGGTTTATACTTCCTAGTCCTCCCCTCCTTAGTATTCCTCAGGGATCTCTCCACCTCTTCCTCCAGCCTGCTACCTATATCTAGATCCGGTGGAAGTGGGTCGCTGGAGAGGATGTTCTTCTCCCTAAGGAATTCAACCATATATCGAATATCTATGGAATCGATTTTAATGGGATCTATATGACCCCCCATCTTAGACCTCAGCCATGCTATGAATTCATCCAGAAGCCCTGCCTCTGTTATCATTGACACTAAATCTTCCCTTACAAGTCTCTTGAGATCCTCGCCAGACAATCCAAACACGCTCAGATTAAAAATAGGATTACGATGGATATATAGATTTTCACACATTATTACGGGAAGAGCATTGAGATCAATATTAGAGTGAAGCCCAGCAGAAACATTACCAGCCCAAAATAGTGGGGCTTTAACCTAAGAGCGAAAACACCAAACTTATATATCCCATATATGGTATAGGATATCACAACAGCACCAACAATGAACAACCCGATCATAAAGACAACACCCTTAGCGCTTGACAAAGTTTCTAAAGCCGTTCCCAGAATCGCCTCAACACCTGGGGGTAGGGCCATATTACTACACCGATAATCTCCTCTATATGAGATCTATATATAAACTCACACCCATATATCTAAATAGTGAGATGATGAGGGTTAAAAGCGGCGATAGATGAGCTAGCCCAGCTGGCTGACAGCTAGGATCTCTACGAGAAATCGATCTTCAATGCCTAAGAGGTTAAAGTTATATATGGAGCTTAGATTCCATCGAGCCTGATCTCTAGTTCCAAGCCCTCTACCTTCAACCTTACAGCTAAAGCCTCGTCCTTCTAGGGCGTAGGGGAGGGCAGTAACTTTTGGCGGGGCTTTTCATCGTTCATTATCTTTGACCTCTGCTTATTCAAGTTAACCCAGATTTTGGTTCTTCATTTCCACCGCATTATAGACCCTTATAAATGTTATGGTTAGGGATTTCATATAAATCACTATATATTAATACGAATCATAGATAGCAGGCAGAGGCTAGAGTTTTACTCGTACTCTCTCCAAACATGGCCGCATTTAACGCATTTGTAGAACCTGGTTGGAGGCTCATCGGCTCTTCTAGTCTGTAGGAACCAATATTCGGCCTCGTCATTGCCGCACTTGGGGCATCTAACATCCCTTGTTCTAGGTAAAGCCGTTCTAGGCTTATCGCTATCCAGCACTATTATCTTCTCACTTGGGTTGCGCTTAACCTTTGTTGAAGCTACGATTACGCTTTTGCTATTCTCAATTGTCTTTGTATAGCCACATCTAGGGCATCTAAGGCTGCCTGATTTCTCAGGCATCATTATGGATCCGCATTGTGGACAAAACATGTAGCTCATATCCATCACACCTCCTCTATATATTTGTCTTTATCCTACATCTTACAATATTATACACCCTATATTCGAATATAAGCTTTATCCCCTGAAGTAATTAGGATCTAACGATCAGTATCTTCGAAGCGCTTTTCACATATAGAAACTCAACTCTTTAGGGTGGTAGGGAGTTATCTTATATCATAAGGTTTAACATAGCTGGATATGTTAAAAACAGCTACCTTATTTAATACATCTATTCAATATAACAGCTAGATTATCTTCCTCTCTCTCAGAAGGGCTATAAATGTTCTCATCCATTCTGGCTCATCAGGTGGGTATCTTGCTGATACCATGTTCCCATCTACCACAGCTGGAGCGTCTATCCATATTCCGCCTGCAGCTATAACATCATCCTTTATGCCCCACCAGCTTGTAAGCCTTCTACCCCTCACTACTCCAGCACTTATAAGCACCTGTGGGCCGTGGCATATTACTGCTACGGGTTTATCCTCTTTGAAGAAGCTTCTCACAATCTCTAATGCCTCGGGCTCTAGCCTAACCCTCTCCGGAGCCCTTCCCCCGGGTATTACTAGTATGTCAAAGCTCTGTTTCAATGCTTCTCTGAATGATAGGCTGGCCCTTACCTTATATCCGTTCTTCCCGGTTATATCTCCTTGCTGGGGGGCTGCGATGATTGTTTCGATTCCAAGTTCCTGGAGTCTATAGTATGGGTAGAAGAGCTCTAGATCCTCGAACCCATCGGCGGTTATTATTAGAGCTCTAACCATTTAACCTCACCTCAGACATGCATGCTTCGAAGCTATTAAGCTTTAGCAATGATGCATTAGGGCTTATAGAACTGTCGCAGGGTTTTTACTCAACATGCTATTTATTAAATATGGAGCTTCCATGGAGAACCCTATATTCTACGTTGAGAAGATAGTATGGCTCTTGAAGAGGGGGGAGGTGGAGGAGCAAGCTATAAGAAGGGCTGGGGAGCTCATGGGCATGCCGACTAAGAGAGCCGATGTTCTGAGGGCTAGATATTCTGAGGTGTTCTCCAGGTTTGTTGAGAAGAGGTGTTGCAATGCTAACCCCCAATATAGTGTGTGTATCTATTCCTGGAATAGAAGGAGGGCATTCAAGGCTTTCCCAGTATCGATGTATGCGACTGGAACTGTAATTCTATTTAGAGGCGATGAGCCTGTGAAGGTTATGTCTAACCCATTGCCAAAGGCTCTCGACTATTCAGAAGCTCTAGAACATGTATCGCCAAACATAGTCCCGGCGTATGTCTCTGCCAGGGTTGATGGGTGGCAGGTGAATCTATATTTTGACGAGCTGCTAGGTAGATGGGTCTTCTCAACCAGATATGTGCTCCACAACATGTACTTTGTGAGGGGAAGCCTCAACATAGATCCTTATGGAGAGATCAGTAATCCAATAGTATCGCTAGCCGATACGATAGCTTCGAAGCAGGGGCTATATGATATGGTTAGAGGCTATGAGGGGTGGACATTCATCTTCTCCCTCCTAGGCCCTGAGCCAGCTATCACATCCCCTCCTTACCCTATAGCGCCTGACCCCTCTGAATATTCGTTATATCTGGTTGCTGCTAGAAAATCAGATGGAAAGCTGATCAATGGTGCTGAAGCCTCCAAGGAGATAGGCTGGGGTCGATATCCAGAGCCTATAGATGCTAAGAGCTTAGAAGGACTATATAATGAGATAAGAGCCTCACTAAATATAAGATCCCTCATAGCATGGATACCGAGTAACATCCAATCAGAAGATCCTATGCTTGTCGAGATACCCTCCCAATATTACTACGATGCTATGATGGTTAAACATCTAAACGATGCTAAGTCAGCCCTGATCCTATGTTCTGAAGAACTATGTGATCATCTGAAGAAGATCGTAGGTGGAGATATAGCTGAGAGGATAGAGAGAATTGGGAAGACATATAGAAGGCTATACGAAACACTATCACAGAGAGCACATGATCCAGAAGCGGTTAAGCGAATCTTAGAGATTATGAGATCTATTAGGGGTAGTGCGATAGATGAGGAGGAGATCTCTAATGAGCTATCTACAGGTAATTTTAAGAGAATAGCTAAGAAGATCCTGGCTCTTATATTCGAGGGGAAGTCCCTCGCATCAAAAGAAATAATAGATCTTATGGAAATGGTTGAGAGAATTGGCTGAGAACCACATAGGTTTAAATTAGCTCCCATAAGATCCTCAGCTGCTGGGATCTTTAGCGTAATCTTAATAAGCGTTTTTAGCTATTCTTGGTGGGGGTCTATTATTGAAGAGATCGTTGATCGAAAAGCTAGGGAATCGTTTCTAAGCCTTGTAAGGAGAGAAGGTATTGATGAGATTAGAGAGATAGATCCTCAGGATCCATCATGGCCATACCCCCCTATTATTAAGTTTGATGGGGTATCAATCGATCCGGATCTCCCACAAAATCTATATATAACAGATACAACCTTTAGAGATGGTCAGCAGTCGTTCAGAGCTCTACATGTTGATGAAGCTATAAAGATCTTCAGGGCTCTTGCTAATCTAGATAATGGGAGTGGTAGGATAATTAGGAGTGAGTTCTTCCTATACACAGCGAGGGATCGAGAGATCGTCAGAGCTATCAAGGGGCTTGGATATGGATATCCAAAGGTTATTGGGTGGGGTAGGGCCTCTATAGAGGATGTTAAAAGGGTTATAGATGCTGGGCTTGATGAGATGGTGATGTTGATGTCGATATCGGATATACATATTAGATATAAGCTCGGCCTGACAAGGGATAGAGCTGTTGCGAAGTATCTAGGGGCTGCTGAATATGCTATGAAGAGCGGTATAAGCCTTAGATGTAGCTTGGAGGATATCACCAGATCAGATATACCTGGTCTTGTGGTTCCATTTGTGAGGAGGCTTCTAAGGCTTAGCGAGAGATATGGTATAGATCTTGTGGTGAAGCTTCCAGACACAACAGGTGTGGGTGTACCATATCCACATGCCTCGTTACCATATTCCGTGCCTAAGATCGTGTGGGTTCTTAGAAGGGTAGTCGGGCTTAGATCCGAGCAGATCGAGTTCCACGGGCATGGAGACTACTACTTAGGTGTTGCAAATGCCCTAGCAGCTTGGATCTATGGTGCTTCAATAAACAACGGCACCCTCTTAGGGATTGGTGAGAGGGCTGGCAACGTGCCTATAGAGGCCTTGGTGCTGCTATATGCTAGGCTTAAGGGTGACTTCGGGGGTATGGATCCAAGGGTTATAGGATCTATAGCGGAGATCTTTAGAGAGATTGGCCACCAGATCCCGAGATACCAGCCAATAGTAGGTGATAACGCATTCTCAACAATGGCTGGGATACATATAGATGCACAGATAAAGAACCCAGCAACATACCTCTCAATGGATCCCAAGATAGTTGGGAGGGAGCCAAAGATCTTGATAGGCCCATACTCAGGAACATCGGGTATAGCCTATTGGATAAAGGCTAGGCTAGGGATGGAGGTAAGCAAGGACAGCGATCTCGTGAAGAGGACATATATGAAGATAATAGACCTATATAATAATGGAGCGAGAGACCCCCTAAGTGATAAGGAGATAGAAGAGATCGTGATACAAGAGATCAAAGCTAATAGGGCAGATTAGATTTTCAACATAGGTAACAAGGGATCTATGATCTAGATATTTTCCTAAACAAACTCAAGATCTCAGTGCATAGATAACAGCGAATATGGTTAGCAATATAATCTCATATGCCTCTAGAGATGCTGCTGAAGGCCACTTAAGCATATAACCAGCCAATGCTAGTATGAACAGCGTTAAAACAGATATCGAAAGGATCTTATCATCCCTCAATCTAGATATCCCATAGAATAGAGCTGCTAGGAAGGCTTGTATGAAGAACCATGTTGAGACAAATACATGTGGCCTCGTACCAGCTGGGTAGATCGCTATTAAGGCTAGGAAAACACCTGCTATCGATAGATATGAACCAGCTACCACTCCCACCCTAGATCTGGATGTGTATATCATGTGGATCGAAAGCGCCTCTAGAAATATTGAGGAAATTATGAGGCCTAGATTATAGATCCAAGCATTGCTAGCCCTGGGGCCACCTAGATCGCTAAAAGCATCTCTATAGAAGTCGAACCATCTATTAATACTTATAGATATTAATGTGAAAACCCAGAATGTTATTGAGGCAAGCACACCTGAATACCTTACCCATCTCCACCTAATATCAAAATACAAATATTAGAACCCCGGTATTCCCTATCTAATCTGATTTAAATCTTATTGGAAATCTTCTGTCATATTAACACCTTTACCCTTATTGTTATAGATCTAGATCTGATCCACTATGCAATAATCACTTTAGAAAAATAGTTTATCATACTAGTTATTTTGGTTTCTATTAGCCGGGCATGGCTAATGAGATATCATCGTGGTTTGAAATATTATTTAGTGCTGAGAGAAAGCGGTTTTAGCTGTAAACGTCTCTACATTTTCGACATAGAGAGATAGATTAAGGGTTTCGAATTCTATATACTTTGGTGTTTTGTGCTGCTAGCCAACGTAATTGCGGGCTTGACATGGTATGTGTTAGCTGTGATTATAGGTGTGGATATGTTAGTTATATCATTGGGATCCTCGGTATTGTCGGGTGATGTTAGTTGTTATTGATCGATCTCGCTTTCTTCTATATATTGATCAGTCTTAGCCAGCTCTGCTCCTTTCTACAGTCTCAGTTTATCGATTTTGGAGATGGCACAGGGTGTTTGGTAGAGTCACCTGTTGCTGAGAGCGCTACCTGCTATTTATCAACAAATTTCATAGCTAGCTATGTGTTGAGGGAGCTATGCGGGTTAGGGTCTATAGCTGATAAGGTAGATGCGCTATTATCGCGATACTCTCAATATTCGTTCTATGACTACTATCAGATCTTGTTATCTAGAGATATTCCATACCCATTTAGATTGATAAGCACAGTGGATGTAGCATCTAGGACTGTTGGAGATAAAAATATCAGCATAAAAACGGTAGTGGTTAGAGATGAGATATTCAGGGACTACTATGAATATGCTAACATGCTATTTTATGATAGTATAAGGAACCAGTTGAAAGGGGCATACAAGGATGTAGGTGATAGCTATTGGAGAGCTAGGAGAATGTTTGATGGAATAGGATTCGCTGATCGTGCATATGCCTCGCTAGGATATTATGAGACCTATAAGCTAGCTCTAGGGCTATATACTGCTAGGATGCTAGCTATAGATAGTGATATAGAGCTATTTAGAGATCTGCTAAACTCGATAGAACCATTCGCAATACTATACAACTCCAGCCTACGAGGTATTGGTGATTTAAATGTTGAGACAGCAAGCCTAACAGCTATAGCGCTTTACTCCGATCTCCCACTAAGAATACAGCAATCTAAGCCTACAACTCAGCAACCCTATTTAATCGATACACTAATTATCTATGGAGTAGCAGCTATAGCATCAATACTGATCATATACATCATACACAGGATCAGGAAATATCTATCCACCACATCGGGCTATAGAAG
>JAWAXC010000058.1 GCA_038897115.1 Sulfolobales archaeon
GTAAGGGCTGTTAAAGCTAGTAGGGCTATAGATGCGATAGATATGTAGATAGCCCCCCTATATATATTCCTAACCCTCGCAATAGCTATTGTCAAAGCTATGAGAAGGGGTGCAGCAACTACTGTTAAGATCCTGTGGAGAGGCTCTAGACTACCCTGGAGAAAGGTTCTTATAAGCCTAACCGGTTCTGATGGCCAATCAATCCCCAGATCGAAGCCCTGTCCAAGACCACTTACAAGGCCACCTACAAAGCTCAGCATGAGAAGCTCTATGAGAGAGGCCAAGGATATGAGATAAACATATAGATCTCCACCTCGGCTCAAAAAACCCACCAGAGATATATTGCTAAACCATATTTATTCCAAACTACGGCTAATGTTTCAGAAGCAAAAGACCCTGATAGAAGGTTCTCTGCTAGAGGGCAAGGCTAAATATGTTTAAAAACCTACTCCATGATCTCTACTAAAAACCCATTTGGATCTCTTATAACAGTTGAAGCCCCACATACTAGCTCAGCAGCCTCTCTCGGAACTCCTTTTAATGCGACTCTCTCTAAAAGACCTTTTCTCCTTAGGGCGAAGCTTCTAAGCCCCGAACCCTCTATCGGCCTTGGTATAGGCCAGTTGTTTACTGCAACATGGTGGTGGTAGTCTTCATATGCTAGGAATCGTGCTCCAAACCATATACCTGTTATCCTCATTCCAAGTACCTCTGTATAGAATCTTCCTGCAGCCTCGGGGCTTGATCCCCTTAGATGTATGTGCCCCACTATCGTGTCTTGAGTTACTCGTGGCTCAACCCCAGATCTTCTTCCATGGATTATGAGATCCTCGATATCTAGTGGAAGGGTATCCATAGCTATAAAGCCCTTTTCATCCCTCACCCACGCCTTTCTATCTCTATCGCTATATATCTCTACACCTATGTTATCAGGATCTCTCAGATATAATGCTTCAGAGACCAGATGATCTGCGTAGCCCTCTATCCTATCCCAGATCTTCAAGATCTTCTCGAGTATAGAGCCTAGCACCGCTCTACTGGGTACTAGAATTGCTAGGTGATATATATAGTTCTCTTTATCAGCAAACAGAGCACCATGATCTAGATATATTATACATCTACCGCCCATAGGGGGTGATAAACACACACCATCCCCGAGATCTTTGGCCTCAAACCCTAGGATATCTCTATAAAATTGGAGAGAGATGTCGAGATCTCTGACAACAAGGTGTATATGATCTAACGGCCATCTAGGATCCATATGGGCGGCCTCCCTATATATATGGGGAGAGAGGCCTCCCAATTCTCTTTATAAATATATCCCTAGGATCTGCTAGGCTTTCAGCTATCTTCATAGCCCTGCTATGCTTGCCAAAGACCCTTTCAACGATCTCCATAGAGATCCTTCTAACCTCCCTCTCATCATATATACCCATGATATGTAGATACTCATGCAGTATAACTACGAAGAGATATTCTGTGGAGGCATCTGGACCCTCGATCTCTAGGTATCTTCTATAAGCTTCGGCATTGATTTTAATAACCCTTGATCCAAACTCAACATATCCCAGCACATCCCTCCTAGTCCTTACAAAGACAGCCTCAGCCTCACCGGGATCTCTTCCAAAGTAATCTCTAACAGCCTTTCTAACGCTAATAAGGATTGTCTCGAGATCCCTTGGCATATAGATTGGAGGTGGCATTGCAAGCCACTTAATATAATATGGGGCTATAGAGCTAATAAGCGGTTATCCCTATATATCCGCCTCTCCTCTTTACAACTGAAAGCCTAACCCTTTTAGAGGGGGTCAGCGGTTAATCAATACCCGCTAGTATATGAATTGTGAGAATATATAGATGAAGATCCCAAGTATGATTGTTAGGATCGCTGCCACATATGAAGCCCAGAGATCCGGATCTCCCTTCCCTTCTAAGCCTCCACCGCTAACCTCTGATCCAGAATCTAATAACATGATAGACGGTCTTAGTATGTTTAGATAGTAGTATACAGATATAACGCTTGCAGCAATCCCAACAACAGCCAGCCATGGGATCGAACCTATATATAGCCCTCCAATATTCTGGGCAGCTGCTAGGAAGAGAAAGAGCTTCCCCCAGAACCCTGGCAGGGGTGGGACGCCTATTAGGTTGAGTATATGTAGTGTTAGTGAGAAGGATAGCTTGGGATCCGCTCTAGCAACACCCCTTATCCCGCTGAGATCTAGGGTTCCCCTGATCCTCTTTATATAGTTTAGAGCAGCGAAAACACCGGATTTCCCAAGCGAGTATGCAATGGTATGGAATGCAACCCCCAGCATGGCTAGTCTAAAGACCTCCTGGCTATTCTGGGATAGCGAGATAACTGCTAATCCTATGAATAGGAACCCCATATGGGCTATCGAGCTATATGCAAGGATCCTCTGGGCATTCGTCTGTGTCAGAGGTGTTATACTACCTATAACCATGCTCGCAAATGACATGAAAGCCAGCACGGGGAAGGCGTTCGATGCTATAGGGCCGAGCAGCTTTAGAACCCATATGGCTAGTGCTAGGGCGCCTAGCTTTAGAGATCCCGAGATCACAGCCACAACATATGGGGATGCAACACCATATACATCTGGAACCCATGAGTGTGATGGCACAGCTCCTAGCTTGAAGCCTATCGCTATCGATATAAAGGCAATCGCTATAAATCCTATCGCAATCGACACACCTGGAATCATATCTCCGAAGGCGCTTCCGAGAACCATATATGGGGAGGAGAAGGCTATTCCAAGGATGAGCAGCTGTGAAGCCAATCCCCCTACTATAGCGTATCTCACAGATGCCTCTAGAGACTCTCTATCCCTAGCAAGAGCTATTGTGGCGAAGGTGGTTATCGAGAGGAGCGTCCACGAGGCTATAGCTGCAACTGGGTCTCTTGCCATAGCCAGCATAATAGATGCTAAAACCCCCATTAGGATCATTGCTAGATATATATGTATGCTATCTGTAGCATCTAGAGGAATCGTTATGACACCTATGAGAGCCCCTATTAGAATAGCTATTGCTATGGGGTATGCAATGCTATCCATGTTCACAATGAAACCCGAGATAGATCCTGGGCTAATGCTAGGCTGTGGAGGGCTTATAAGAAGTATTGCGAGGGATATCAATATAGCTGAGATAGCCATATATTTAGATCCTCTACCCCCTATACCGAGGAGCTCTGCCAGGGGCATAGATAGGGAGAAGCCTGCCAGGATTGGGAAGAGGAGGAAGAGCTGATCAACAGGTAATAGGGGCATTGGCATCACCTCCAAAGCTGGAGGAGGATTAGGAATATAGCTCCGAGCACCATAACAATTAGATAGCTATTTATAACCCCTGGCTGGTACGACCTGAGGATTCTACTGAATATGCTGAAGCCCTTAGGAATCACTGCATGGTAAATCCTATCAATCACACCCCCCTCGAAATATCTCCCCACAGATCTCACAGTCTTAGCACCCCCATCTACAAATATAGCGTAGATGATCGAGTTTATATACCATCTATCATATAGAAACCTATTTATAGCAACAGCTATTGGATTGCCACGCATAGCTGCAAGTATATCCAGCCCAAACCTCCTATATAGCCCTATAGCTAGAAGGGAGCCAGCTATAGCTATCGCAGCAGATATACCCAGGAGATCCGGTCTATAGCTGATCTCGGGGATCTCAAGGCCCGTCCCTCTGAGAGAGGCTATTGAGAAGCTATTGATAGCCTGGCCCCACAGGATACCCATGACAGGGGTTGCTATTGCTAGTAGGAGGTAGGGTATATATGCAACGGGATCCTCACCATGATCTCCATGAACACCTTCCACCGCTTTCCCCCCATGCATATCCCTTGGGGATACAATATATAGTATCGAGATCATCCTAAGGGTATATATAGCTGTTAGCAGAGAGGTTATGATAGCCAGTACCGCAGAGGATATATATCCAGATTCTATAGCAGCATCTATCGCGAGATCCTTGCTCCAGAATCCTGAGAAGGGTGGGATCGCGGCTAAACCAAGCGATGCAAGGATCATTGATATCATGGTTACCCTTAGCTTTGAAGCCCTACCAGCCATGTGATCTATATATCTGCTTCCCAGACTATGGATTAGAATCCCTGCTCCAAGGAATAAGGATGCTTTGAACACTGCATGGCTTAGTAGATGCGATAGGCCAGCAACTATCCCCAAGCCTGGCTCATGCATCATACCAGCATAGGAAGCCGCCATGAACATATATCCTATCTGGGATGCTGTGGAGAATGCGAGTATCAGCTTCAACTCCCTAGCAACGAGGGCCATGGTGGCCATCATAAATGCTGTGAAAACACCTATCCCACCAACGATTGCTAGGTAATCCCTCACCTGGGATATAGCTAGATCTCCAGCTATGCTCGATGCTGAGATGAATATGGGGACGAATCTCAGCATAAAATACACACCAGCCTTAACCATTGTAGCAGCGTGGATCAACGCAGAAACGCTTGCAGGACCTGTCATAGCTGTTACAAGCCATTCGTGGAGAGGGAATTGAGCGCTCTTAGCAAGAGCCCCTAATGTGAACATGAATAGAAATCCAGCTAGGATCCCCCTAGCAGCTAGATCACCCATCATCGGGGCTAAACCCCTATATAGATCTGGTATATATGCTGTACTAGTGAATAACATGATCGATGTTAGACCCAGTATAAAGCCTATATCTGGAACCCCTGTCATAACTATCGCCCTAACACCTGCATGGCTTGGTGTGAACCACATTGGTCTTCCAAGGGCTTTCCTACCTGGATCGCCTACCCATGCATGCTCATCATCCCTATACCAGTGGCTTATAAGGGCGTAGGATGCTAGTGAGGTTCCTTCCCAGCCTATTAGCAACATTATGAGGTTATCTGTCATTACCAGGAGGAGCATAGATCCTACGAAGAATGTGAAGAAAACCCAGTATCTATGCTCACCATAATCGCCCTTCATATAGCTTAGGCTATAAACACCTATCAGGAATGATACCCAGGCAACCATTGCTGTTAATGCTAACGAGATCCCGTCGAGGTAGACGCCAAGATCTATATCTAAGATCCCATTATGGAGGGGCAGCTGGATCCAGCTATATCTAGGGCTTATAACCACATCTCCAGATCCTATGAATGCTAGGATAACCGGTATGGTTAGAATAGCGCTCACACCTATAGAGGCAGATCCTATATATGCGGATGCCCTCTTACTCACAAGCCCGACAAGCCCCGACAAAAAAGCACCTATGAAGGGCGCAGCCCATATTATGGGTAGCCATTCTATTGCGAGGGGCATGTGGATCACCTGAGTAAAATAGGCATTATAGAGGCTATAGCGCTTGATAAGGGATTCACGATTAGATATCCCAGGACAAGTATAGCTACAGATGCCATTGCAATAACCGTGATAGATGCTACAGCCTCTATCGGTGCCTCTGAGGCCTTCTCACCAGCCTCGCCAAGCCCTCCAAAGAATATTCTTTTCATAGTTATGAAGCTATATGCTATTGTAAATCCGAAGCCGGATATAGCTGCGATAATCACTAGAGCCAGCAAGCCTGGGGATAGAGATGCTCCTCTGAATATGAGATCCGCTAGCCCCATCAGCACAAGGGCCTTAGATATGATCCCGATTGTAGGTGGTAGCCCAGATATTGTTAGAAAGCCTAGGAGCGATGACATAGCTGTGTAGGGCATCTTAGATGCGAAGCCACCCATCCTATATATATTCCTCAAACCCCCAGCACCAACTATTATGTTTCCAGCAGCCATGAAGAGGGATGCCTTTCCAAGTGCGTGGCTGAGATAGTGGAGCAGAGCCCCAGCTATCCCTGGGGGGCTCATGGTTGCTAGACCTAGGAGCATATAGCCCATCTGTGATATGCTGCTATATGCTAGGAGCCTCTTGAAATCCTCCTGATATAGGGCTAAGACCCCACCATATATTATTGTTATGAGCGCCCATGCTATTAGGTGCCATTGATAGGCCTGCATAAGCCCTGGATAGAGGATAACGAGGATCCTATATATGCCGAGCCCAGCCAAACCTATTAGGTTAGGGCTTAGAAGAGCAGATACAGGTGTTGGGGCCTCGGCATGGGCATATGGGAGCCATATGTGGAAGCCAAATGCTGGGAGCTTTATCAAAAGCCCTATCAATATAAGGGCGAAGGATATGCTTCTCAGAGCCTGATCCGCTATGGATCCTGAGCCTCCAACTGGGTATAGACGATCCCCGCTGACCGCTATGAAGTCGAAGCTCCCTATTGAAAGGCCATATATAAAGGATCCTATGAGGAAGAGGAATGCACCAGCATGTGTCCATATGAAGTAGAGGAAGGCTATCCTTATCCTATCTCCATACCCATATAATGCTATTAATATAAATGATGTTAGCAGCGACACCTCTAGGAAGAGGTAGAACTCAACCATATTAGTGGATAGGGCTACCCCCAGCATCGATGCTGCGAATAATGTGTAGTTTAAATAATAGACACCCCATGATCCTCCTCCTAGCTCGTGGAATCTATGCTCCATATATGGCTTCGAATATATCGCAACAAAGATCGATACTATTAGAACCCCAACCACAACTGGAAGGTTAAACTGATCTAGTATGAAGCCTATATATCCTATAGGAGGTCCTAGGCTTATAGGTTTATCTAGATATGGGATCCCTAGGATAGCTGCTATTAGAACAGCTATAGCTGAATATGTGAGGGAGATCGTGGAGATCATCATATGAGCCCTAGGCGATACCCTTCTAGATAGTGCTAGTGATATGAAGGAGGCTATAGCTGGAACCGCTATCGAGCTTAGGAGTAGATACATATTCCTCACCTCTCCTTAGTTATAAGCTCTTCCGTGTCGACGTTTCTAGCTATCCTAAACCTAACCACCCCGATCATTATGGAGAATATAAGCACTATCTCCGAGACTGCCAGGGCTATTGCGAAGATCACTATAGATATGAGGATCGGGATTGTCTGGACGCCTCCTGAGGATGCTAGTAGATTTCCTATAGAGAGTATAGCTAGCACGATAGAGTTGAACATAACCTCGATAGATATTAGCATCCTAACCATGTTTCTACTGCTGAGTATCCCGTAGACGGATATGAGGAATAATATAGAGGCTATTAGAAGGAAGAGATTCATCCCCTCCCCCTCCCCCTGGTAATGCTAACCGCTGCCATAAGAGCTACTGAGAGGGATAGAAACACGAGTAGAGCTGGGATCCAATAGTTTTGGGAGATATATCTACTTAGAATCGAGTAGTCAGCTAGGCTAGGAGGTATAGGCTGTGGATTCTCTGTTGATAGTGCTAGGTAGAAGAGGGGTGAGGATGAGATAACAGCTGCGATGAAGCTTCCAAGCCTGTTAACCCTTCTCTCCTGAACCTCCCTTATCATTGAAACACTCATTACTATAAAGAGAACACCGGCACCCACGTAGATTATTATGTGGAGTATCGCTACAATAGCATATCCCAGGAGGGCTAGTAGGGCTGCGACTGATAGGCCTAGGAGTGAGAGGTGCGCAGCACTATATACTAGGTTTCTGGAGGCTATAACGAATATTGAGAAGGCTATTGCTAGAAGCCCTATGATTGCTGGTATAAGTGTATATAGATCTATCCCCAGTATCTCCATAGATCATCACCCGCTCTTTATAGGTTCATATATAAAGCCTCTCTTCTCATCGAACCTTATCCTCATCCTTATAGCCCCCTTGCTAGGATCCATCTCCCTAGGATCCTTTGTAAACTCTTCGAGATTTGTTAGCATATCCTCATACCTCTCATAAGCCATATCATGTATTGTAGTTGTGTCAAAAGCCTCTACAGGGCATATATCGACGCAGTAGTAGCAGAATATACATCTCCCCCAGTTGATCACAGGCTTCTTTTTCTTCTGCGGGTTCAAAACCATTCTAATAGCATCTGATGGACATATTATATCGCATAGAGAGCACCCTATACAGACATCCTCGAGAAGCCTGAACATCCCCCTATACCAGGGGGGCTGCTCAAGAACCTGTCTTGGATAGTCAATAGTGATTCTAATAGGCCTCACAACATATTTAGCACCAGTGGCTAGAGCCTCTAGATTCCTCAGCACAGCCGGCCCCAGCCTGGGGATTTCAACCTTGTAATATCTATTCTTCTCAGGTGCTACCTTCTCAACAATAGATCCTAGATCCTGTGCTAAACCTCCACCCTCTAGCCCCATCTAACCCACCCCCCATAGACGAGAGCTAATGACCATATTAGGGAAACAATGGAGAGGCCGAAAACATATATCCAGCCAAGCCTGATAGCCTGGTCAAGCCTATACCTCCCATAGATAGCCCTTAGAAACACAGCCACAAGGCTTAGTATGGAGAGCTTTAGAATAACAACCAGGCTTGGGGCTAGAAAGCCTAGGAGAAAGCCCTCACCCCCTTGAAGGGGTAGCCAGCCTCCTAGAAATACTAGGGAGAGTATCAATGTATATACGTAGAGCTTTATATATGCAAGGCCCATGGAGAGGCCGAACATGAGACCGCTATACTCTGTATAGGGTCCTGCCACAACCTCTGTCTCTGCCTCGGAGATCTCGAATGGGAATCTAGATGTTGTTCTAAGCACTGCTATGAATGATGCTATGAAGGCAAAGGGGTTTAGGATCATGCCTGGGAGCATGTATTGCCTCTCAACGATCTCGTAGAAGTCGAGGCTACCATAGATCACAGCCATAGATATGATTGATATTATCAGAGGTATCTCGTAAGAGACTATTAGAAGAGCCTCTCTAAGAGAGCCTACGAAGGCGAACTTATTATCCGAGGCCCACCCCATTATAACTATGAATATAGGTGCTAGAGATATTATAGCTATGACCACGAGCAATGCTAGATCGCTATACACAGGCGGATGGATCGATGGTGATATGGGGATAAAGGCTATTGGGAGCATCGAGAATAATATGGCTAGCCCTGGAGATAGTAGAAATGGGATAACATCGCTCCTCCTAGGTATTATAACCTCTTGGAAGGAAAACCTTATCAGATCTGCAAAGCCCTGGAGAGCACCCCCTATCCTCCTAGAAACCCATAGGGGTCCATATCTAAGCTGTACCAGGGCTGCTATCTTCCTCTCAGCCCATAGCATTAGGGCTGCTATAACTACCACTAGCAGCAGTCCTGGATATACTATCATATATCCTAGCCCCACAACTGTTCTATATATGGTATCGTTATAGCCGAGGATCTCCTTCAAAAGCATTATAAGGGGGAGCATTATCTATCAGCCTCTGGTGGGAAGTAATCTAGAGAACCATATATAGCTGGTAGATCTGCAAGCCTATGACCTGGGATCAGATATTTAAATAAGATGACATTTCTATAGGATGGCGTTGTCCATCTAAATCTATATGGTCTAGGAGATCCATCGCTCACTATATGGAAGAGAGCCTCACCCCTCCCAGCCTCAACCCTAGCAGTAGCCTCTCCCTTGGGCGGCTTTAGACTAGCGAAGATCCCTGGGAATTTAACTCTCCTCGTCTCCTCATATATCTTCTTCATCAGCGGGTTGAACATCCTAGCGATCTGGGGATGAATTATATCGCCGCTAGGCATCTTTCTAAGGGCATCCCTTATTATATTTATACTCTGCTTTATCTCCTCGAATCTTACGAGGGTCCTGGCATATGCATCCCCCTCCTCAGCTACGGGCACCATGAATTCGAGTTCGTCATATGCTTCATAGGGATCTGCAACCCTTACATCGAAATCCACACCAGATGCTCTTAGATTAGGACCTGTGATCCCAAGTTTAACTGCATCGTTCTTTCTTAGAATACCCACCTCTCTCAGCCTATCCTCTATAACTGGATTGTTTAGGAAGATCTTATACCAGTCCTTCAGCCTCCTCTCCATATATCTGAGGGCCTTCTCAACATTATCTGGGAAGCTCTGTGGCATATCCCTTCTAACTCCTCCTGGAATAACATATGCATATGTTATCCTAGCCCCGCTCAGCTGGTTAGCGAGCTCTACAAAGAGCTCTCGATCTCCGAAGCCCCACATAAAGCCTGTTGAGTGTCCCAGGAATATGGCTAGGATTCCTATTCCATATAGATGGCTAGCTATCCTGGTGATCTCAGCTAGTATTGTCCTCAGATACTTAGCCCTCGGAGGCGGTTCTATACCCATTAGCTTCTCAATAGCATTTACATAGCCTATGGTCATCGGGGTTGTATCTAGGAGGCTTGGCCTCTCTACCAGGGGTATCGTCTTCATATATATTCTATTCTCACTTAGCTTCTCAATTGTTCTAAATACAAAACCTATATCAGGATCACATCTAACTATTATATCTCCGTCAACCCATACTCTAATCCTCATATGCCCAGATCCCGGGTGTGTTGGGCCTATCTGAAGCTCTATTAGCCTCTCACCTTCCTCCGTAACCCCTAGATCTCTGCTCTGTATTAGCTCTTTACTTATCTCCTCAATAGCTATTGAGCCGGCTACCATCTTAGCCACCTAGATATTATTTCCAGGGCTCCTCAACCTCCCCCGCCTTTCTAGTTGGGATCTCGAAGTCCTTTCTCCCAGGCCAGAGGCCCTCGAACTCCTCTGGGAGTAAAAGCCTCCTCAGATCTGGATGCCCCTCAAATACTATTCCAAACATCTCCCACGCCTCCCTCTCCTGGAACTCTGAGCTAGGCCATATTTGTGTGAGGGTAGGAGCCCTCGGATCCTTCCTATCCAGCTTAGATCTAAGTATCACCATGATCCTCCTGAGACCCCTGCTATAGGATCCTATATGGACCATGAGCTCTATAACCCCCTTATCAGGGTAGTCAACACCTGTGAGGGATTTCACATGGTCGAAGCCGAGGCTGCTGAGTATCTTAGCCGCCTCGAGGATCCTCGATCTATCGACCTCGATGTTGATAACCATGCTCCTCTTATCAGCCTCAACCCTTGTAGCAACCCCTTTTAAATGCTCCGAAAGCCTTGCAGCAAGCTCTTCAAGAGCTTTTCCAAGGGCTAGCCTCTGCTGCGGTATCTGCGGCTGCTGAGAAGCCATAGATCCTCCCTTCCTACTCCCTGGCTAGCTCTACCCTCTCGATCTTGAGGTTCTTCTCGATAAGCTCTAGATCATGCCTAGTAATCCCCCTACTCTTTATCCTCTGCTGCAGCATTAGAATAGCCCTTGCAAGGGCCTCGGGTCTAGGTGGGCAGCCAGGAATATATATATCTACTGGTATAACCTCATTAGCCCTAACAACGTTATAGCTATTCCAGAAGAGGCCTCCATCTATGGCGCATGCCCCCATAGCTATGACGAACTTTGGATCAGCCATCTGCTCCCATGTTATCCTGGCAACCCTAGCCATCTTCCTTGTAAGGGTGCCCTCGATAATTATCAGATTAGTCTGTCTTGGTGAGACAAAGGGTAGGGATCCGTATCTCTCGAGATCGAATCTAGGGGCGTATGCAGCGCCCAGCTCCACACCACAGCAGCTTGTCATTAGATGGACAGGCCATAGCGAGAATGCGTTAGCCCACTCAACTATATCCTTGATAGGCTTTCTCTCAATAAGCCATCTCAGAACCTTCCTAGTTGTTAGATCTAGATCCCCTATGAAGACTAATCCGCCCTCCATAAATCGATCACCCCAGCTTTTCTAAGAGCATAAACAAAAGATGGGATAATGAACAAGGCGGAGAGGAGTATCAATATGAGGGAATTCACAATAACACCAGCGATAGAGGAGAGTGCTATGAATAGTACGAGAACTATATAGGATTCCATAGCTATGAATAGAAGTAGATATGGATAGTACTGCATTAAGAAATAACCCCTACCCCTCCCAGAAGGGAGATTACCACTCTCAAACCTCTCAAGCTTCGTGGGATAGTCTATGGGAGGGGATACAGCCCTCCCAATTAGATACGCTATGAATGGGAGCGCGAGAAAGATAATCCCAGTAACAGCTATAGTGATCACACCAGCTACATCCATTTAAACCTACCATCTAAAGTATAGACCGCTACCAAGCATATAAGCTTGAAAGCTAGCTACTAAAGATCGATCGTGACTTCCGTAGCATCTATATATTATATTCTCTTTATATCATTCTTATCAATTAAATTTAATTTCTAGCATGCGTCATTTGCCAATACTAATTCACATATTAGCCCCCACACTTCGAAAAAAGCCTTAATTACCAAAGCAGATCTACCATATACTAACATCCATATCCACCTAATGGTAAACCCTATATAAACCTATATATCTATATTACTATTGGGTGGGAAAATAAGCTATGTAACTGTTTCAGCCAAAATACCGAGAAAATTGAAGGAGCTTATGGATAGATACGGGATAAAGCCAGCACCTATAATAAGAAGGGCTTTAGAGGAGGAGGTGAAGAAGCATATTCTAATCGAGCTGGAGGCTAAGTTGAAGGAGATACTAGGCGAAATAGCTAGCATCCCGGATGAAGAAGTGGTTAGATTAATACGTGAAGATAGGGAGAGGAGATAAGGTTGTATCTATTGGACTCAAGCGCGATCATAAATTTAGTAAAGCGGGGCGAGCTAAAGGTTTTTGCAAGATCACATACCCTAGATCTCGCGCTATATGAGTCTCTCAATGCTATATGGAAAGAGGTATATCTAGTTAAAAATATTAAAAGGGAGACCGGTCTGAAGCTCATAGAGATTATTTCAAAGATCTTCAGCGTAGTAGAGATACATACTGTAAGGGGGTCTGAGAAAGAGATCTTTGAATTATCGCTGAATGAAGGCTTAACTATCTATGATGCATCCTATATCTATATAGCAATGAAGGAGAAGCTGATGCTGGTAACAGATGATAAGAGGTTGAGAGAGATAGCATCAAAGTATGTGAAAGCACTATCATCAGTTGAAATGATTGAATGAATAATTAAAGCATCCTAACGATCTCTGATCTCCTTAACAAACTAGCTATATCGAACTTCTCTGTGAAGAACATCATTCCCTAAGATCTACATGCTTATCATTTCATTCAAGCCGAGACTCTTTCATATTGATCGATATTTACAACTAACTCTAGCCCTTTAACAACTAGCTATATTTAATGGTTTTCCACACCCTATTATATGGTGACAGAGAGATTGGGTATTAAGGTTAAGAGGATCTATGAGCCTCCAGAGCCCAGCGATGGCTCGAGGATACTTGTTGAGAGGCTATGGCCTAGAGGTGTTAAGAGGGATGAGGCTTCGATTGATCTCTGGATGAGGGAGATAGCCCCAAGTCATGAGCTGAGAAAGTGGTTCTCACATGATCCTCAGAAGTGGAAGGAGTTTAAGAGGAGATATTGGGAGGAGATAAAGGATAAGAAGGAGTTTGAAGAGCTTGTAAGGCTAGCGAGGGAGGGGGATATAACGCTGCTCTTCTCAACAAGATCTGTTAAGTATAACAATGCGGTAGCTCTGAAGGAATTTATAGAGGAGATGCTAGGTAGTAGATAGGATAACATCTTTCTCTAAGATCCTCAGAATATATCTCCTACCCCCAGCCTCTAGGATCCTTTTACCACCTCCACCCCTATATATCTTCGCTATATTTCTACAGTAAAAGCTGATGAGATCAGCTCCAGAGGGCTCTATCTCCTCGCCAACCTCTCTAACCTGAGCCGTAGCTATTACCCATCTTCCTAGCGACGCTGCGATCTTAACCATGGCTAGAATCCCTAGGAAGATCTCGTTAGCCCTTTTAACAAATCCAACACTAGATCTATATAGGGAGTTCACACTATCAATAACAACCAAGCTATAGCCTGTAGCAACTGCTTCAGAGACAAGCTGGGCTAGGTGGGATAGGCTGTTGGCAAAGCCTATAGCGAGGTTTGGGAAATCCAATACACCTATCTCCTCCATTCTCTCAACAACGATGCTCCCCTCTGTCGAGATATAGGCTGCTTCCATACCACTTCTAAG
>JAWAXC010000059.1 GCA_038897115.1 Sulfolobales archaeon
TGTGCACTAGCTATCAAGGCACATGCCCTTGCTAAGAAGGGTCTAAAGCTAGAGTCCCATAGGGATCTCTGGCTCTATAAGAATGAAATAGCTAGAGAGCTTGGCGAGTGGGTGAAGATAGTATTTAGACAGGCCGACTCCATGCATAAAAACTTCTACGAAGATCTAGCAACAAGAGAAGATATAGAGGATGTATTAAAAGAGGTTAAAAAACTCGTGACAGCTATACGCAATAATGTAGAGAGTCCTCAGTAAATCCTCTAACTATCACCCGTGCTGAGGTAGCCGATCTAATTCTTCAAAATCTCTTATCTAATAAAGCGTTAACAGCCTCCCCAATACCTAGATCGAGTACACAACATCTTCTATCATAGTCTCAATAATTTTATTCTATTCCATCTGGTGAGGGAATTTAGCAGAGATAATAGGCTATAGATCTTCACGACCTTTCCTGATCCCCTCCTATAGACCCCTCCTTAAACCCTTCTCACGGGCATAGCATCTTCTGAAAGTCTATCTGTTTCTTAACATAACTCTTAAGTCTTATCCTAGGGATAGACACCAATTATTAAAAATAAATATTTAAATATTTATTCTTTTGCCTAGTAGAACTTAACTAGGTGAGAGATATGAAACCAGAAGAGATCTTCGGTGTGAATGCTGGAAAGGTATGGAGTGTTTTGAAAAATAAGGGGCCATTAACAGCTAGACAGATAGCTAAAGAGACGAACTTAAAGATCACAGATGTCTATGGAGCCCTTGGATGGCTGGGTAGAGAGGGGAAGATAGAGATTATTAAGGAGAAGGGTAAAACAATCTATAGACTTCTCGAGTAGCTTAAAAACGGGATCGTCTAGCCAGCTGGGGTAATGGATGAGCCTTAACCAATAGAGATTGTTCTTCACAACCCCATAGGATTAGATCGTGATATATAATAGATCCTCCTCAAGAAAATCTCCTAACCTCCTCAGCTACATCATCACCTCCTCTAGATCACTAGGGATAATATTGCTTTCTGCACATGAAGCCTATTCTCAGCCTGATCCCATACAACGCTTTGAGGACCATCTATAACCTCGTCCTCCACCTCCTCACCTCTGTGGGCTGGTAGGCAGTGCATGAATATCGCGTCTCTTTTAGCCATTGACATAATCTTCTTCGTGACTTTATATGGCTCTAGATCCCTGATCCTCTTATCCCTCTCAGCCTCCCTCCCCATAGAGATCCATACATCTGTATAGATAACATCAGCATCCCTAGCTGCGATCGAAGGATCGTCTGTTACCTCTATAACAGAACCCGTTAGATCCGATAATCTATATGCTCTCTCAAGGATCTCTTTAGATGGATAATAGCCTGGGGGCGTAGCTATATATAGATTCACACCCATCATAGAGGCTACAGCTATTAAGCTATTCAGAACATTATCGCCCCCATCTCCTAAAAAGGCTATCTTTATACCTTTAAGCCTTCTCTTCTTCTCATATATTGTAAAGAAATCTGTATAAGCCTGGAGGGGATGCTCCAGATCACTTAGAGCATTTATAATAGGCACGGTAGATGCCCTAGCCATTTCAATCAAGACATTATGGGAATATACTCTGAGTGCTAGACCATCTAAATATCTGCTAAGAACCCTCGCCGTATCCTCTATACTCTCTCCTCTGCCCAGCTGTAGCTCGTTCCACCCCATATATATAGCATAGCCCCCCAGCTGTCTCATAGCAAGCTCGAGGCTAACTCTGGTTCTTGTGCTCGGCTTCTGAAATATGAGGCCGAGGCTCTTACCCTTTAAAAGAGGCACCACCCTCTCGCCAGAGTAGTATCTATGTTTAAGCATTGCTGATAGCTCGAACACCCTCCATATCTCCTCAGCAGTTAGATCAAATGCAGATATAATATCCCTCCCCCTAAGACCACCAACTATTTTTCCACACCGCTAACAATAGATGCTCAGATATATATAAAGTTTAGCCGTAATCTACAAAAAATTATTTATTGTATATTCGATATAACTTCAATATAAGAATAGATCTCTCAATAGCTAATGCTATCTCATTTCCCAGATAAACTATATATCTCGTCATCTCTTACCTTAAAAAGAGGTTTCAACCATATATCGAAACATCTTAGGGTTTCTATCACTATCCCGAAGATCCTGCTGACTGTTGGTTGCTATATTCTAGCTTCTTAATAATCCCTTTAACCAGATCATCTATACCTTCTCCTTTTAAAGCACTTATCATATATATATTCTCGTACCCCCTCTCCTTCAGCCTTGATATACAGAGCTCTATCTCTTCCTTTGATGATATATCGATCTTATTTATAACAACCAAGATCTTTTCCCTTCTAATGATCTTCTCAACGCTATCTAGAACCCTCAGCTGCTGCTCAAGTGAATAATAAGCACCACGTCTTGGATCTATGAGGAAAACAGCTATATCTGCTAAGTGCTTTATAGCTGAAACAGCTTTGAGTTCTATCTCATTCATCTCCTCGATAGGTCTGTCGAGGATCCCTGGTGTATCTATTATTGATATCCTTCTCCCCCCAAGATCTGTATGCCCCATTATAACTCTCTTGGTGGTAAATGGGAAAGGAGATGTTTCAGGCTTAGCTGTAGAGATTCTAGATACTAATGTAGATTTACCAACCTGGGGCATGCCACAGATCACTATATTGGCTGTGTCGCTCGAGATACATGGGCTCTTCGAAATCTCATTGATGGCGTTTCTTAGCATCTCCACCCCTTTTAACCCTCTTCTTACAATAGAGAGGCTCCTCCCAACATACTCCCTTGCTAGCTTCTTAATCTCCGAAGGATCTTCAGATTCTATGATCCTCCTCCTATACTCTCTATACAACTTAGTAATTAAATGGATAGCCCTTTTACACCTATCTAGAAGCTCCTCATATCTCCCCCCACTAGCTATCACAGCGATTTCTGCATAGAATGGATGCATAGATGCAAGCCTGGGCAGCCTTGCACAGGCCCCTATATAATTTGCTAGTAGAGAGAATATTCTATCAAGCTTAGACACATAGATAGCCCTGGCCCTCACAATCCTATCCTTCTTTAAAAAGGAGGCTGATAGATCGCTTCTATCCATATATGACTTTAACACGGCATTTCTAATATCCTCATAGCTATAGATCCTCACAGCCTTAATGCTATTACTCAGACACTCTGACATAGGGATACACCGATTGGCACCATAACTATATAGCGGTCATACGGTTCGTGAATACATCATGACTCAGCAACCCGGTTTCTATCATCCCAGCTAATAATATTCTATGGCAATATATATTAATCCATTATTAGCCTACCAAGGCCTTCTAATATAGCATACTAGAAAGATCCGATTATAAACCTATCCCAGTTATAAATGATAAATCTATCGGTTCTTACAACCGAAAGCTTCGTATTTCAGGGCGGGGAGGAGGTTAGCTCTTCCTGCCCTAAAGAGCTTTGAACCATCCTAGAGCAGGGAGTAGCTTAAAATGTAGCCTCAATTCTCTCCGCTCTAGCCCAACACCTTATCTTAGATGCACTCCTCATATTCCATTGAGCAGATTTAATGAATATATGGCATCAGCGTATTTAATAGCATTAAAGGCTAAACATATAAACCTAATATGAAACCCCAAAAACAACTGCCCGGGGTATTTTATCGCGGTTTATTTCTGAGAAGACTGTTTACTACTCTGTCTCTCCTTCGTTTCCTTTTTACCACTCTCCTTCTCCATGAAGATCGTCGTTTTCTGCCTACCGCCCATCTCAATCCCTCTATATGAGTATATGTTAAACCTAATATCTTTATCTAATTAAAAGCCTCCCCTTTAGATAACGAGGACTTATGAATCTATTATAGAGATGAATGTTGGATCGGCAGAAGCTCTATCTAGGGTGGAATGTGTCAGTCCTTACCATCAGAATCTACCTTGTCATTCTCAGCACCAGCTTCCTTGATTATTTCTTCCAGCCTATCTTTCTCAATCACCCTCACCTTATCGTCGAACTCCTTCTTCACTATAGATGCATCGCTATAATTCGAAATCACCGTATATACCTTACACCCTAGCCTAAGACATATTTTAAGTGTATTCGCTATTTTTTCGGTAAAATCCTCCGTGTTTTTCAAATGATCCTTTATCACAAGGGCGGCCTTATGCCCTTTCGCGCTGCCCAGTATATCTGGTGCTGTTCTCTTGAGTCTCACAGCCTCCATTCCAATCTCTGATATTCTTCTCAACAGAGGATCCTCCTTTACATGTGTTTTGAGTATCCTTTCAACATAGCTGAATATATATTTCTCAGTTAACTCATATACATCTACTTTAGACACTATATCCTCGCCAAATATCTCTATAAGCTTCTGGGCAACCTCTACCGAAGGATCCATAGCGCCTTTCTCATACTCATATACAGCCTTCCTACTTATCCCTAAGATCTCTGCTAACTCGCCCATGCTGAGGTTTCTCTCAATCCTCTTTCTATGGAGAGCCTCGCCCTTGATCTTTACGAAGAACTGGCCTTTCTTATAATATATAGCTACCTTTTCATCTGAGAGGTAGAGATCTAGGGTCTCAGGATCCATAACACTTATATCAGATCTATCCATTACAATCCCTGGCTCGAGATCTTCGTTCAAATAGCTCTTCGAAACAATAAGCACCGCGGAGTTAAGTATCTTAGACGATAACTTCAGATCCTCGATCTCCTCCTTAGAAATCTCATAAGCATCTTGAGAAACCTTTATAATAAGCCTGCCATTTGCTACAATATCAACAGATCTCCTACTATCACGGGGGTAGTTTATAATATCTACTCCTAAACCATGCTTTCTCAAAATATTTATTGTCCTCGCAATTAACGCCCCCAACTCCCCTCCTAGGGATATGCTATCCACACCACTCCTCATCATACTGGAATCCTTCATACCCTTCATATATTATTGAAATGATAAAGAGGGTTTTATATCTTTTGATAAGGGATCCAACGTCTTCATTAGATAATATACATTTATCACTATATCTACCCTCTATTATACCAGCCTTCTTAAGCCTCTCTAGCATAGCCATAACAGCTGTACTGCATTCTAAGAGTTTAAAAAGCGGTGTTCCAGAGATCTTAGCAACTATCATTGGAAATCTAATCTCTGAGTAAAGATCTCTTGGGATTATAGAAGCAAGATCTCTAGCTTCACTACCAAGCATAATATGTAAGCCTCCTCCAACCAGCTCAACACCCACGGCCTCCTGGGATAGAAGCTCTGAGAGCTTCTTTCTATCCTTAGGCGCTGTTCCGCTGAAGCTCCTCACAAGCTCTTTATAATAGCTTTTAATAGGATCTCTCTGCATCTCCATAGAGTGAACCCTATATTGTTTCCCTATAGCTTTTAAGAACACCCCCTATCATTATAACTGCTCTATCAGCGTAATCAGTAACCCTAGGGTCGTGGGATACTATAATCACGGTTGTTCTGAAGTCCTTATTAAGGCTTTTAAGCATTTCAAGAGCCCTAATGCTGTTATCCCAATCGAGATTAGCTGTAGGCTCATCTGCAAGGATAACGCTCGGAGTATTTACCATAGCCCTTGCTATCGCAACCCTCTGCTTCTCACCCCCGCTTAGATATTTAACGCTTTTAAACGCTACCTCCCTTAACCCCATATATTTGAGGATCTCCATAACCCTCTCCTCCCTAGCCTTCTTGGGAACCCCTGCTAGTAGTAGTGGTAGCTCTACATTCTCATACACAGTTAGATCCTCTACTAAGCCATAGTCCTGCGGTATATAGCCAACAACAGTATTTCTGATCATAGCTAGCTCCTCCTCATCCAATAGGGATATGTTATATCCATCAACTATAACATCCCCCCTATCAGGCTTTGTAAGACCTGCTATGAGTTTGAGAAGAGTTGTTTTGCCAGAGCCTGAGGGGCCATGTATAACCATTATCTCACCCCTCCTCACAACAAGGTTAACCCCTCTCAGGGCTACTACTTCGCCTACCTTGGGATCCCTATAGATCTTCCACACATCCCTGAGGATCACCACAGGCTCCATGGATCTATGACCTTGCCTATCCAATTACTGATATAAATAGAAAATATATATTTGCCTCCTCCTGTCCTAAAGGACAATGCTTTTAATTATAACCCTAAATCGAACATCATTTTTTCTTCTTCCTCTTCCTCCTCACCCTCTTAGCTCTCCTAATAACCCTCTTCTCAGAAGACCCCTCAGATCCCATGTAGATCTTCTCCCCATCCTCTGTTAAAAAAATCACCGCTTCGTATGGCTCATTAACCCTTACATATCCCTCGAAAACATAGATCGTGGTGCTGGGGGTGTACCATACAATATTATCCTCGCTTAGAGCTCCCCCCGCTTGTGCTGTATTAGTGCCTATAGTATTGATCTCCTCAACATGTTGGCTACTAGTATTTTTAGAGGCTTCATCGCTCTCCTCTGGAATAGGTAGCTCTCTATCTTTCTGTAGTGTATCTACAGAGGCTCTATTCCTCCGAACCACACCGATCTTCAGGAGCTTTGATGGCCTGTAGAACAGTATATGAGATCCCTGTGTATCTACCCCTTCCTTTCTACTAACACCAACCCTTATAATACCATCTTTCATCTCTGCTATAGCCTCTACATAGTCCCCATCCCCAGCATCTCTAGCTAGCTTCTCCAACGCTTCCTCAGGGTTTTCCCCTAGCTCTAGAGGCTCCTCAAATACCTTCTCCCCTATAGCCCTTAGGGATGTAAACTCCACAGGTCCTATCGAGCTTTTCTCCTCTTTATAAAAGATGATCTTTACCCTAGCCTTCAAAACATCTACCTCTTATACCCTATCCTCCTCAGAAGCTCCTTCCTCTCCTTAATATCCTCTTCACTCTCAACCCCGAGGGGGGAGAATCCATCGACAACACCTAGCACAGCTCTCCCCTGGTCTGTTTTACCAACTATTACTTGGAGGGGGTTGGCTGTTGCAGCATAGATCCTAACCACCTCCTGTACATTCTTTATAGCATTTAGAACATTTATGGGCCATGCATCCCTTATATAGATCACAAATACATGTCCAGCCCCTATAGATCTTGCAGCCTCTATAGCTAACTTCTTAAGCTCCTCATCATTACCATCATATCTAATGAGCCTCTTACCGCTAGCCTCGCAAAAAGCTATCCCAAACTTTATCCCAGGAACAGATGTTATAAGAGCTTCATATAGATCCTCGACTGTTTTTATGAAATGCGACTGACCTATAATTACGTTAACACCATGTGGAATTGGGATCTGGACAACCTCTATACCATGGAACTCCGGCAACGCCGCCCCTATATCTCTTCCATAACGTCCTCAATAAGCTTTTTCCTAACATCCCTATTGTCTATAATACTTGCTAGGGATATCTTAACAAGAGCCCTTGAGATCTTTACTAGCTCGTCCATCTTAGATGATAGCTCCGACAAGCTCCTATCGATACCAGCTAGCTTCACATCTAGCTGAGATAGCTGGGCGAGGATATGCTCCATTATGTGGAGCTGCTCATGCAAAGGATCCCCATGCTCGTGTTCATGCCCATGCTCATGCTCCTCCTCATACTCCTCCTCCATACCAGCGCCCTCGGCCTGCTCTCTCTTGGAGATCTCCTCTATAATCTCCTTCATAGTCTCCTCATCCTTAGGAAGCCTCTTTACCCTAAACTCTGACAAGGGGTACACCATAATGTATTCGTGCTATACAGCAATATATATCCCTCATATCTCAACATTCTTATCTTATTAACATTTACGCTCATCTCATCACATCCAACTAACCTGACCTTCAAGAACTCTTTTTCCCTATCGAATATAGGGTTTTATAAAGCCTCATATTACCTTTATAAGTACTTATTATGAGATCCTGACCTCCTCCCTGCCTTAAAGGGGGCAGGGCTTTCAGCTGTAATAGACACAGGCATTACTAGCTATTCTTTTTTGCTATATTGAGGCGAAATAGCTGGTCATCTAATCAGTGATTCTATATCCCTAAGATCTCTTTTAAAGCCTTAACTAATCCCCCTCTTTCGATCTCACGCCTTTCACCGCTAGCTGTTATGTAGATCGTGGCCTTTTTGCTTGTAACCTCAGCCTTCCCTATATATAGCATTATCGGTACTGAAAGCTTTCTCCCATATTCCCTCTGCTTCTGATGAGATCTTCTCATAAGATCCCAGGAGACGCTGATCCCACTGCTCCTAAGCTCCCTCACAATATCAAGTGTATAGTTGAAAACATCATTATCCCTGTCCATCATCACCACATACACTTGGTTATATGTTTTCCTAGACATGTTGAAAACACCCAGCTCCAGCCCAACCTCTATAACCCTATCAAGGCCTATCGAGAAGCCTGTTGCTGGCATCTTGGTTCCTGTGAACATCTCGATTAGATTATCATATCTACCACCACCACCTATCGAGCCTATCTTTATGCCCTCTACAATAGCCTCGAATATAGGGCCTGTATAGTAGTCTAGACCTCTTACTAGGGACATGTCAAAGACTATGTTCTTCGATCTCACGATCGCTGATATCTCTTCTAAGTGTTTTATACCCTCTACAACACGTTGGTTAGATCCATATTTTGCTTGGAGATCTCTGATCGCCTCCTCCAGGGGTGCTCTCAGAGATATTATATCGATTATCTTATCTATAGCGCTCTCGCTGATCCCGATCCTTCTCAGCTCCCCCTTAACACCTTCTAGCCCTATCTTATCCAGCTTATCTATAGCTCTATACACACTCATAGGATCCCTCATCCCCAGCTCCTCCTCAAAGACCCCTTTTAAAATTCTGCGATCATTGATCATGATCTTAACCCCCGCTATACCCAGCTCTCTATATACATCCTCAGCTAGCATGAGGATCTCTGCATCAGCCTCTGGATATGGAGAGCCAACTATATCGGCATCACATTGATAGAACTCCCTATATCTCCCCCTCTGGGGCTCCTCATGCCTCCACACAGGGGCTATATGGTATCTCTTAAAGGGTAGGGGGAAGTTTCTATGCATAGCAACAAACCTTGCTAGAGGTACTGTGAGATCATATCTAAGGGCATATTCCCTATCCCCCCAAGGATCTCTAAACCTCCACATAAGCTTATTCTCAGCCTCCTCACCATATTTGCCAGATAGAACCTCGAAGAGCTCTACAGCCGGGGTATCTATAGGGTCAAAGCCATATCTTCGAAAGACACTCTCTATCTTCGCTATCACTTCCTTCCTAAGGATCATCTCATGGGGTTCGAAATCCCTAAAACCCCTAGGTATAGCCGGCTCTCTACGGGACATATCTATTTTATACCCCCACCTTTATATCCCCTGCATTTTAATTTAGCTTTCCATACGCTCAGAGCTCAGAGCCCGATCCTGTTTTCTAGAGACCGGTTCTCGGAGATGGGAGGCTGCCGATCTATCAGCCTCATAGAATATAGCTCTTAATAGAGAGAGGGTGGATAGTTAATATAACAACATTATAGATGGATAGAACAGCATCTCTAAAAGATCTTAAAAGATCTCGGGGCTTTTTCGGTTCTAAAAGAATGAGACTTTCAATTGTAAGCTTAGATCCTACGTAAGCTTAGATCTTACTATCGCCTCTATATATTGCGGTTGGAACTCCCCCTTAGGTATTTTTCCCTGGTTCTGCAGCTCCATATATTCCCCGCTTATATCCCATATCCTCTCTATACTCCCATTAGACCCTACCTTGATTAGTAGGAATGTTGGTGATGATGATACTTGGTAGAGGCTGAACGTGTTTCTCGCAGCCGTATTCGAGCATTGCTGGGTGAACCAATCACATACAACCTCTACTACAGTTATGTTTCTAAATACTCCCCCATATTCTCTGAGGTATTTAACAAATTCTGGATAGAATGCCTGGCAGTGAGGGCATAGGTCGTTATGGAAATATATGAAGTAATACCCAGGCTCTCTCGGCACATAGGCGTTGGCAACGTTGATGGGAACGAATCTAGAGCCATCCCAAACATATATACCATGGGGTATTCTGGAGGGATCCTCGCCACCGCTGTGGAGCTGAAGAAGTATGGCGCCTGCAGCCACAGACCCCAATGCTATGAATAACACAGCTATGATTAGAGTAGTACTAAGATTTGCCATAAGCACCGCTCTAAAAATTATTAGCGATGCTGGGTAATATATTGTTTCAATGAAATATTTTATCATAGAACATATACCCTCTTGGTCCTCTGAAACTTAGATAATATCTAGCTAGCTGATTGAGGCAATAACGCCGATCGCTTGTAATTGCCAGATACTTCTAGACATGAACCCCTATCCCTTTTTGATCCATGAACAGCTTGATGAAATAGCTAGGACATGGGAGGCATGAAGAAATCTTCCACATCCCCGAGGGAATATAGACTCCCGCGATCTATCTGACGGCTCCCCGCCCTTGAAGGGCGAGGGTTCTTCCCCCACTGGGGCGTCCCTCATGGTTTAGGCGCCCTTCACGGGGGCTGCATCATCGCCTTGGCTCAGGGCCCGCCGTCAGCTGCGGGCAGTGCGTGGCTCCTAGCCTGCTAGGCTCGCCACGCACCAACTCCAAGCATTATCATGTAGCAGAGGGTTTATAAGCCTACCGCTCTCCGCCTTAAAAGGCGAGGCTTCTAACCTTTGGTATGTGAAGAGAGGAATAGGTGATGATGGGTAGAGGTATTAAATAGCATAGACAGAATGATTCTCCGAAGCATCTAAGCACACAGATCTTCTTATTATTCACTATTGAGTATCAAGTTATATTTAACCGTGGTAATATTTACTAAGGGAAGATGTTTGGGTGATTATTCAGAGGATTTTATACAGGCACTTGCAAGGGCTATAAAGGAATGGCAAGATGAGATGGTGAGGGCTGGGTATAAGGATAGGCTTGATAGGTTTCTAACGGATTCGGGTATAGAGATAAAAACGGTATATACACCGCTTGACATAGCCTCAACCTCTTATTTCGAGAAGATCGGCCTACCTGGGCAGTACCCCTTCACAAGGGGTATACATTATAACATGTATAGGGGTAAGATATGGACTATAAGGCAGTTTTCCGGGTTCGGAACACCTGAGGATACTAATAAGAGGTTAAAATATCTCGTAGAGCATGGCGAGACAGGGCTTTCTATAGCATTTGATGAGGTAACACTGCTGGGGCTAGATCCGGATCATCCATTGGCTGTGGGTGAGGTAGGTGTTGAGGGCGTTTCAGTAGCATCTCTATGGGATATGGATGTGCTATTCAAAGATATAGATATGGGGAAGATAACCACTAATATGACTATAAATCCCCCAGCCCCGGTGATGCTCAGCTTCTACGTTGCCGTGGCTAGGAGCCGCGGGGTTCCAGATCATATGATTGGGGGTACCACCCAGAATGATCAGCTTAAGGAGTTCATAGGGCAGAAGACATATGTATTCCCACCAAGGCCTGCACTGAAAATAGGTGTTGATGTTATAGAGTGGAGCATAAGGAATCTTCCGAAGTGGAACCCTATTAGCATCTCAGGCTACCATATCTATGAAGCCGGTGCAACCCCAGTCCAAGAGCTAGCCTTCACCCTAGCTGATGGTATAGAATATGTGAGGGAGATGATTAGAAGAGGCTATGATGTAGACAGCTTTGCCCCGAGGCTTTCCTTCTTCTTCGTAGCAGGTATAAACATATTTGAACATGTGGCTAAGTTCAGGGCTGCGAGGAGAATGTGGGCTAAGATAATGAGAGACTGGTTTGGAGCTAAGAAGGCTAGGAGTATGTGGCTAAGATTCCATGCCCAGACAAGTGGGGTAGAGCTAAGGGCGATCGAACCGTATAACAATATCATTAGAGTAACCCTACAAGCACTCGCAGCAGTTCTCGGAGGAGCACAGAGCCTCCACACAAATGCATTTGACGAGGCCCTCGCACTACCAACAGAGTTCTCAGCAAAGCTAGCCCTTAGAACCCAGCAGATTATAGCGTATGAGAGTGGTGTGGCAGACACAGTAGATCCTCTAGCAGGTTCCTATTATATAGAGTGGCTAACAGATAAGATCGAGGAGGAGGCTTGGAAGATAATAGATAGGATCGAGAGTATGGGTGGAATGCTCGAAGCCATTGAAAAGGGATATCCACAGAGGGAGATAACCGAGAGTGCCTATAGAAGACAGAGAGAGATCGAGGAGATGAGGAAGATAATAGTTGGGGTCAACGCCTTTAAGGGCGAGCTACTCGAGAACGAGGTCAAAATACCTCTCCTAGAGATCGATGAGCCTGCTGTAAGGGCTCACCAGATAGCTAGGCTTAAGAAGCTTAAGAGCTCTAGGGATCAAGCAAAGGTGAATACCGCTCTAACAGAGCTGGAGAGAGCTGCCATGAGGGGGGAGAATATAGTTCCATATGTATATAACGCGGCTATATCACTTGCAACACTCGGAGAGATCATGGGTGTTCTTAGAAATGTATATGGCGAGTGGAGTGAGCCGATAATATATTAGAGATAGCCTGGGGATATCATATGGAGATCAGGGAGGAGGTTCAAGCACTCGGAGCTATTGGGCTGAGAAGGAGATATAGAGTGCTTGTTGCAAAGCTAGGCTTGGATGGACATGATAGGGGGGCTAAGGTTGTTGCTAGAGCCCTTAAGGATGCTGGATTCGAGGTGATCTACACGGGGATCAAGCAGACGCCCGAGATGGTGGTTAGATCAGCGATACAGGAGGATGTAGATGTTATAGGGATAAGCATACTAAGCGGGGCCCATATGGCCCTTGTACCAGAGGTGCTAAGACTATTGAAAGAATATGGAGCAGATGATATACCGGTAGTTGTGGGGGGTATAATACCGTGGGAAGATGCTGTGAAGCTTAAAAGCATGGGCGCCTCAGAGGTTTTCTTCCCCGATACACCATTGTCACTTATAATTGAGAAGATTAGGGAGCTGGCTGAGAAGAGGAGGAAGGGGCTTGAATAAGAGCCAGATCCATGCTCTGCTAGAGAAAGCATTAGAGGGTGATCTTAGGGCGATTTCAAGGCTGATCTCTATAGTTGAGTTCCCAGCCGAGGTAGATCCAGACGTTATAGAGATCATAATGAGGGAGCTTATGAAGAGAGGTGGGAGGGCACATGTAATTGGTGTAACAGGCGCACCTGGGGTTGGTAAGAGTACCCTCATATCTAAGCTGATAGCTTCTTATAGGAAGAAGCTCTACAGGGTAGCAGTCATAGGTATAGATCCTAGTTCGCCCTTCACACTAGGTAGCTTTATGGGTAACAGGATTAGGATGCAGATCCACTCATCAGATCCTGGGGTGTTTATTAGGAGCATGGCAACAAGGGGAGTCAGGGGTGGGCTAAGCGCTTCAACAGTGCTAGTACTAGAGGCGCTGGACGGGCTCGGCTTCGATAAGATAATTGTTGAGAGTGTTGGTGCAGGCCAAACAGATGTTGATATAATAAATATCTCCCACACTGTTTTAAACCTTGTGATGCCTGGTGCTGGAGATGAGATCCAGGCGTTGAAGGCGGGGCTAATGGAGATCGGTGATATCTATGTTGTTAATAAAGCTGATAAGCCTGAGGCCGAGATCACACTTAAACAGGTTATAGACGTTCTGAATTACGAGGGCTTTGTTAGAAGCAGTGGGTGGAGACCAAGAGCTGTTAAGGTATCAGCTGTTATGGGAACAGGTATAGATGATCTTGTTGCCCTTATTGAGGAGCATGTTGAATATCTTAGAAAGAGCGGGTACTTCCAAGAAGTTGTGAGGAAGAGGAGAATATATGGATCGTCTATCGTGATTAAACATATAATAGAAAGCAGGGTTGAGGAGATCTTTAATAGCGCTGATAAGCATATAATAGAGATGTTGTCGAGAGGAGATATAGATCCCTATACAGCTTCTCTACAGATACT
>JAWAXC010000060.1 GCA_038897115.1 Sulfolobales archaeon
ATAGACCTTCACATTAGCTGGGTTTATGTTTAGCCTCTGAACAACTATGTTGAAGAACTCCTCAGGATCGAATATAGGTGTCTCCTCAACAATTATCTCAGAGATCCTCGAGCCATTTATAACCACTCTGAAGAACCTCTTACCCTCTGAATCAGCGTCTCCAAGCACGATATTCATGCTAGGCTGATCGATTCCAAGGAGAATACCTCTATAGACCTTCCCATCAACGAGCCTCACATATACCCTCTTATCAACAAGGCTGCTGACCTCGCTGTGGAACCTCCTCAGGCCTGCTGGCGTGCTCACAGACTCATCACCTCTATAGATTTTTATTAAAAGGATATTATTATAGGAATATGAGATCTATATGGACTATGCTAATGAGTAGATTTTCACCATAAGATCCCAGCGGTAGATGCAGATCTTCTTCGGTGTTGGAAGAGCTCATGAGATATAAGCTCCAGAGCATGGTATAGAAGGAGGCTATGGACTTGGCGCAGCGCCAGAGACGTGGAAGGGCTGGTGGTGAGCTTAGAAGGAGGGTTAAGGTTCTATCGATAGCTGATAGCAGGATACCAAGGGTTAAGATAATCGAGCTGAGCGGGGATGGGCTGAAGATATCTATGGATCTACATTCAGAGCTCATAGTATTCAGCGAGGGTGAGGAGCTTGAAATGGTTATCTCGAAGAATATCCCAGCATATAGAGAGGGTAGGGACTTCTGTGCTAGAGGTGTTGTGGTTAGCCTTAGAGGTGGTGATAAGGTGGAGAGGGTTATCATAAGCCTCTGGGGGTATCTTGTTATATTAAGGCTTGAGGATCCATCCCTTCTTGAAGGCCTAGAGCTACAGCCAACAGATCATATATATTACTGCCTTATAAAGCAGGGCTAGGTCTGTGCCTTAGCCTCTACATATCCTCGATCCCTCTTCCTACTTGCAAGGATCTTCTTAACCTCACCCACAACCCTCCTAACCTCTGCCTCTAGCTCTTCATAATGGTGCTTCTTAAGATGATCCTCTGGGAACATATTTATCAACCTCTTACCACATATAAGGCATTGCTCAGGCCTCTTATCCCTATCAATCCTCGAGGGAACCATCGAGAGTATAATAGGGGTTGCTGTCGCTATTAGAAACTCCGCTAGCTTTCTATCACCAGCCTTCTCATTAATCCTCTGAACAAATCCTCTTAGCTGGTGCTTAGAAATACCATATCTATCGTTTGCAAGTGATGGTGGGAGAGATCCCCCTAGATATTCTAATAAAGCCTCCAACACCTCAGCCCTCCCAGCCATCTTCTTCAGAACGAGATACTCTAGCACCTCTATAGCAGGTGATGTATGGCTCCTATCCATGCCTCTACCTGGTAGAAAAGCTGGTCTATATAAAATGTATATAAGTTTTCCCCTATATAAATATGAGCAAATGTATTACCATTGGCTATCTAGATCTCCCAACATAGATCGAATATATATTTAGACAAAAGCCTATATAGCATGGTAGTAGGAATAGCTGAGGGAACACTTATATATATCCTCGTATAAGATGTCTTCGGAACCCCTGGGCGGAGGTTGATCATTATGACGATAATAATAAAGAAGATCGACTCTGAAAGCTTCGAGCTAGATATAAAGATGCCGAGGGTTGTATCGATAAAGATAGATCAGAAGAAGCTGAAGCAGATAGATGATCTGATGAAGAAGGCTGGGTATAAGAATAGGAGTGAGCTTATAAGAGACGCCATAGATATATATCTAAAGATCTTGGAGCAGGCTATTGGTCAAAGCACCACAGAGAAGGGTCAAGGCTTCGCAGGAGTTGAATCTATAAAGGAGAAGATACTCTCTATGCTAGCAAAGCATTAAGCAATAAAGATCTAAGATCTTTTTAAAGTCATAGCTCCCTATACTTACTCTTCATCCACTAACCAATGATTCAAGCTTCAACAGTTCTCATAAGATCCTCGAATGTCTCTCTCCTCCTAATCAGTCTAGCGCTACACCCATTAACGAGCACCTCAGCCGGTCTCGGCCTCAGATTATAGTTTGAGCTCATGGAATATCCATATGCTCCCACATCAAGTATCGCTAGGATCTCGCCCTCCACGATCCTCGGTAGAGGCCTATCCCTAGCCAGGATATCACCGCTTTCACATATATTACCAACCACATCCGCTATAACCTCTCTAGGCCTATCAACACCCCTGACAGGGATTATCTCGTGGTATGCATCATATAGAGCAGGTCTTATAAGGTGGTTCATACCTGTATCAACGCCTATGAATAGCTTTTTCTCCCCAGCATACTCGATCTCTTTAATATCTACCACCCTTGTTAACAGGATCCCCGCGTTCCCAACAATATATCTCCCAGGTTCTATCCTGAGCTTAACCTCCCAGTATTTTCTCGCAAACTCCTCGAGTAGCTCGGAGACCCTAGATCCCAGCAGATCTATGTCAACCCCTCTATCCCCAGGTCTATATGGTATTCCCAAACCCCCTCCCAGATCTATGAATTCTATATCTCCCAACCTAGTGGCGAGGTTTAGGAGGATCTCTAGCCCTCTTAGGTATGGCTCTACATAGTAGATACCTGATCCTATGTGCATGTGGAGCCCAGCTATCCTTAACCTATATCTCCTAGATATCTCGATCGCCCTCTCGATCTGGGATGGATATATCCCGAACTTGGTGAGCCCACCTGTTATTGTATATCTATGATGGCCTCCTCCAAAGCCAGGGTTGATCCTTATCGATACATCTGTTTCTGGGAAGAGTCTCCCGTATCTCTCGAGCTGTGATAGAGAATCTATATTGATCATAACCCCGAGCTCTCCTCTAACGAGGAGCATCTCCTCATCAGAGACATTAACACCGGTGAACAGGATCTTTTCCTTTGGAAACCCCATTTTAATGCCTAGAAGCACCTCTAAGGGGGATACTGCGTCCAAGCCACTCCCAAGATCCCTGAGGATTGAGAGGATCCATGGGTTGCTATTGGCCTTACAGGAATAGAGGATCTCCAGCCCCTTATATCGAAAGGCCCTTAAAAGCCTTAAATAATTATCCCTGATCAACTCCTCATCATAGACATAGAGGGGGGTTCCAAAACGCTTTGCAAGATCCTCAGCTTCGAAGCATCCAATATATAGAGAGCCTCCCACAAGCCTAATCACAAATATCTCCACGAAGATTTTGTTTCCATGGTGAAAAGGGTTTATCCTATATATGTTTGAGGAATAGCTTAAGGATCTACATAGATATATTGTCTCTACCAGCTGTTTTGCGATTCTTGTTTATAGCGAGAATATCTATGCTGTGAAACACCTATACATATAAATGTGTTAAGTCTATAGCCTACCAAATATATCCATAACTTATAGGAGTGCTCTTATTCATAGTCGTAGGTTATGTAGACCGCGGTAGAGCTCTATGGCTTATATTGTTTGTGGTATTCTAGATGATGGATGTATATGGCTGTTTTTGTTAATGGGGTGTGGCTCGGGATTGGATGATATTATATTCTACCTCACCGGGGTGTCTGTGGGTATCTTGTTTGGTGCCCACGATGTTGTTATAAGGGGGTCTAGATCTAGGCTGGATATCCATGCCATGACAACCCTGTCCCTCGCATCTGGATATCCTTTGGTTCTCTGCCTCTCACTATTTTTCTGGGGTTTTAAGCCTATATCCCTCCAATCGATTCTCCTATATATAGTTGCTGGCTTCATGAATTTCAGTGTTGGTAGATCCTCTCTCTACATGGCTATAAGGAGTGTAGGTGCTAGTGGGGCCAGTATATTGCTTACCCTTAGCATTGTTATAGGGGCTTTCCTAGGGCTTCTAGTGGGTGAGGAGATAACTATCTGGAGGGGCATAGGATCAGCATTGATCTTTGTCTCAGCCCTTGTAATAGCGTGGGGAGGGGAGTTCAGAAGAGATCCCAGGGGGATCTTGGCCGGGCTTATAGCATCTACAGGCCTGGCCCTCGCGATCTTCACTAGTAGGCTTGGAAATATATATGGTGGCGACCCCTTTGCAGGGGTTCTAATAGCATATAGCGTTGGCCTCATAGCTGAAATAGGCTTTTCAAGGGGCTTCAAATTATCTTTAAGCCTTGATAAGGAGATCTTAATGATAGTTCTAGCCGGGATCCTCGCATCCCTAGGCCAAGTTGCTAGATACTACGCCCTAGTTGGTTTGGGGACTAGTGTTATAACGCCTCTCCAGAATATACGTCCTGTAGTAGCAACATCTCTAACCAGGGTATTTTCTAAGAGGACTATGGAGGATCCTGGTGTGAGGGGTTATTTTGCGGCTGCCATAGCATTGGTAGGGGTTATGCTGATGGCTTTATAGATATCCTCAGATCTAGATCAACTTTAGATATTTCCCCTCATACTTAAATATATCTAGGAACCCTAGATGGATGAATGTCCAGTAACAAGGGCATGGAGAATCCTTGGCAGGCCTTGGAGGCTTGTGATAATAGATAGACTGCTATCCAGCCCGAAGACGTTCAACGAGCTATTGGAGAGCATGCCTGGTATTAGCAGTAGAACCCTTTCAAAGGCTCTTAAAGAGCTTAGAAGCGCTGGGCTTGTGGAGAGGGTATGTGATGGTAGGAAACACTATTATGCACTAACAGATGCTGGTAGGGATTTAAAACCCGTTATAAGGGCTGTGAGGGCTTGGAGCGAAAAGTGGATCAAGGGAGATTCTCAGCGTCAAAGGGTTCTCAAGGCCGGGCAGAGAGCCCAGCATCTAGGAGAGGGTGGGGGGTAGAAGCTATATTTTTAGGCTTTTTAGTCCTCTATAGCTGTGAGGACTATGCTAAGGCTAAGAGATCCGGAGTGGCTATCTGAATCCGTGTCATGGGGGCTCGCGATTGCATCTCTAATGGCTGTTTTCAACGGGTTTTCAGATATAGAGAGACTCATACATCTTGGATCGATCCCAAGCTATTTAATAGCAATTGTTATTGGCTTCTCACTCCACGAGCTAGCCCACAGATATATAGCCTCTGCAAGGGGATGTCAGGCGAGATTCACACTATCATCCTTAGGCCTCCTCATAACATCGATCTTTGGCGTATTCTCATCACTCCTATACTTCTTAGGCTCTAGAATGCCCTTCGTAATAGCCGCGCCAGGCTATGTTGGTATCAGATGCAGCTACTGGGGAGTAAGATCGATCTTTGGTGGGACAACAAGCGAGGGGCTCATAGCAATAGCAGGCCCAGCAACAAATATAGTTATCTCCATAGCAGGTCTAGTAGGGGCAAAGGCTTTCCAAGCACTCTCAATGCCGATCCTTTACCAAGTGTTTTTTGCGATTAAATATGTGAATAGCGTTCTAGCAGTCTTTAACTTAATCCCAATACCGCCTCTAGATGGATTCAAAATAGCTAGATGGAACCCACTTATATATCTCACCATGCTAATAATAGCACTAATAATCGTGTACCTCTAACCGTTTCTCCCTACCGATTTGCTCTGTTTAGTGGTGGGGGTTCTACCATGGGTGGCTTTTGAGTCCAGCGGCATGGGGTTCTCATCGCCTAGGCAGGTTCTAAAAAATATTAAGATTTTCTGTCCCTGCTTCGAAGAAATGGTTTTAGCTGCGGCTCTCGCATTATAGTTAAAAAGACTATCACCTTAGCTGAAAATATATATGATATTTTTATCTAGGAATCGCTAGAAGCTCTTAAAAACTCGATCGAAGAGTCTTGGAACTCAGGAGCAGGATATTAAAATATTATTGTGGATTAAATATAGTATGGTGTGATGAGAAGCACACTCTGATCTGTGATGTATGGAGACGGCTCTGAGCATAGGGGCAGAAACTATGGTTAAGGTCATTTAGGGTTGTTCTAATCCTTTTAGGGCTATTAGATATGCTATATGTTTTTATAAACCTCGGAGTTTAGGAAGAATAGCGGTGACCCTCGGGTGCGCGAGGGTGGCTGAACCGTCGTAGCCCGCCTGAGGGAGCCCATGGGAAGCTCAAGAGTGAAAACAACTGTTCTTGAGTGAATGGCTTGGTTTAACCTCTCCTTAGAAGGTTTCTCATCGCTATAAGACCCTCAGCTATGAATATTGATGATGCGCATACCGATGTGATCATTGCTAGTATTAGCTCTGGTGTAGCCTCTAAAATACCTAGTATAATGGATGCCGCTTCAGGGACTAATAGTCCTGCGAAGAAGGCTCCATATATAAGTAGTCTTGGAACCAGCTTATTCCCTATATATAGGTAGCCTCTGATCCTTATCCTCCTCCTAATCCTATATAGCCCCTTAGAGGGGTCTCTCTCAACGATACCGAACTCCTCGAATCTTTTTAGATGGTAATAAGCTAGGCTAGGCGCTATCCCGAGTTCTCTGGCAATCTCTCTAGGCCCTGCCTCTTGGTTCTCGAGGAGGTATATGTAGATTTTAAGCGCTAGACCAGATAGATCTTCCTCGTCGCCTTTAGATCTCATAATAATGTTTCCTCTATCCCTCTATCTACACATAGAGATCTTATTAAGGATCTCTGTTGGTGGTGGTTCTACAGGCTCTACATAGCCTCCTAAGTAGATCTTTCTGGTTATATCTATATATGTGTTCCCCTGTCTCATTAGCATAGATAAGGTGTATGGCCCATATATAGCTCCTCTTTCTCTGCCAATACTTATCTCTAGATCTATGATCAATATTCTATTATCTATATATGAGATGTTATATTTATACGAGGTAATTCTAATAGGTATAGGGATCCTAGCTAGGCATCTAGCCTCATCATCACCATAGACCCATGAAGAGCCATTCCACCCAATTGGGAATGGGGCTGGTGTCAGCGATATCCTTGAGATCGATATGTTATGCGTCAAATTAGAGGCACCACCCATTATCAGCCTTAGGGTAAGATATATCTTCCCATTAGATATAGATATATTCGTGATCTCAGCCCCCTGATAGAGAGAGCCCCTGAGATCTCTAGGTGTGGCTAGAGGGGCAACGCCTTGCGATAGCTGCTGAACCTCTGTGGCATTTCTTGGAGCAACTGTTAAAGCGGTTGGTGGAGATATGATCTCAGGCACTATAGTCATGGTCTGAGCCGAAGCTATTGGGTATTGCTGGCCCTCCGAAGCCCTATATCCCCTTTGATATGGATATATATATAGAATAGAATATGCAATAATAGCTCCAAGTGCTAGAGAAAGCATTATCAGCACCAATAGCAATGCTTTTTTCAAGTTGATCCCCTGCTTATCATAAATTCTCTAGATTAGAGAATAATATAAATATAATGGTTATACTGATTTGTTAAAACAGTTGAACATGGAGAGAAACAATAGATCTTCAGGATCTATTGTTTATGGTGTTTTACGGTTGTTTTAGCCCCCCTAAGTAGTAAGGGTGGCTGGACCGCTGTAGCTTGCCTAAGGGAGGCTGTGACGAGCCTAAGGATGGCTTTAACAACTGCTCTCAGGCTAGCGGTTAGTCTCTAGATGCTACGGAACTATTTCCTTATAATCTTTCTGAGAGAGCTATTTAGCGGGTATGAGGCTGCACCCTATATGAGGCGTGCCTGGGTCCCAGCTGGATCTGCATATACAGTAGAATCTAGACCAATCGCTACAATAGCGATTATAATCATTAATGTAGCAGCTTATCTCCTGACCAGCTATAGGAATTACTTTCTATCTATAGATAATAATGTGTTATGGCAATACGGCTATATCCCTGGATATATGTCTATCTCTATCTCAGAGGCTATCACTAGGATGATCGCTTCGATGTTTCTCCACGCAGACCCTCTTCACATATTCTTTAACATGTACTTCCTCTACTTCTTCGGAAGAGCTGTTGAGGGAGTTCTAGGCCCTGGTAGATATCTTGCTCTATATATCGCATCAGGCTTCTGGGCTGTTTTCTTACACACAGCATCTATAGGGTTTCAAGGGGCATCCTCTATATCGATCCCAGCTGTTGGGGCTTCGGGGGCTATAAGCGGTGTTCTTGGATCATATCTAATGCTATACCCAGCAACGCCTCTATCTATGTGCTTCTTCTACATAGTATTCCCCGTATGTGGGACCTTTAGAGCCTCAACTTTTCTCCTCTTCTGGTTCGCCATCCAGGTTATCTATGGCTATCTAAGGCTAGGAGGGGTAGCTTTTTTCGCCCATGCAGGTGGCTTCATAGCTGGTATAGCTTTCACATGGATTCTTGGTAGCGATATAGTTAGAAGGCTTAAGACGACTGCAACATGGTTTGGGATAGGCTCTTGGGGCTTCTCGATGAGGGGTGAGGGTTTAGGCGGGGTTCAGAAGCTCGCTTTAACAGTGCTCCTAATATCTATTCTGGCGATGGCTGGCTACTCATACCTTCAAGGTGCTATCATAGATAGATCCCAGCTGACATATTTGGTAGATGTAAAGATAAGGGATACCCCGGAGGGCCAGATCTATAGCACCTCACAAGCCACACTTATGGTATCTAAAGATATATCTGACTTCTCAATGAGCCCCATAGGCGATGATCTCTCGAGAATATTGATCAATAGATTCGTAGCCTCAAAAATACTGATCAATCCTGAAATGGCTGGGAAGACAGGGTATATAAGCACGGTCTATAGCGTTGTAGTGCAGGGTGTCAGAGTTCCTTTTGCCATATCAGCTAGGATAAGCTATGATAACAACGGTGTTATGGTATTATCTGAAGGATCTTCACGCACATACTCAGTTATATGCGATATAGGGTGTAGAGAGGGTGGGGAGATTATATACCCGTGGTTCACGCTAAGATCCTACGGCCCTATATCCATTACAGAGTTATCCCAGTTACCCCTTCTGCTATCAGCTGTAATGCTCCTTCTAAGCCTCTACGTTGTTCTGGCAAAGGATAGGGATCTCTCTATAGATCTGTGATCCCTAACGTTGTGTGTTATCAAGTAACATATAATTTAAATGTTTCAAGAATGACTTTATATATAGTATATCTTTATCTCCAAAAATATCCAAGAAATATATATCCCCCATATGATATTCCTTCTATGGTGATTATATGTCGCAGGCTATAAGATCCCCATTAACGATAGGTCTAGTAGTTCTTGTAATAATCCTGATAGGGGCTCTGGGATATCTAGCAACATACCCCCCTACAAGGGTTGTAACAACAACAGTAGCCGTTCCAACAGCCCCTGGAGCTCTCGCTACACAGGTATTTACGATAACACAGGTTCAGACGCTCACCCAAGCAGCCCCGGCTCAGGTGATGGAGTGCAGGCTTGGCTTTGCGATGGCGGTGAGCGGGCCATTCGCTGTGGATGGGCCGGTTAGAAGGGATGGAGGGATCCTAGCTATAGAGCATATCAATAAATATCTCTCATCCATAGGGGCTCCCATAAGGTTCACATATGTTCATGATGATACTAAAGGCACTGCCTCAGATGCTCTAAAGGTTGTTCAGTCTATGTATGGAGCAGGGATTAGGGTGATTATAGGTCCCTTCGCTAGTGGAGAGGTGAGGGGTGTGATGGATTTTGCTAACACGAATAAGGTTGTGATTATAAGCCCCTCATCCACAAGCCCCTTGCTAGCTGCCCCCGACTATGTCTTTAGGGTGACACCCCCAGATACTTTCCAGGGGAGGGTTCTAGCACAGCTGATGAATAGCCTTGGGATCAAGAAGGTTGCTGCTATAGTGAGGAACGATGACTATGGAAGGGGTCTTTTCGAGGCCTTCAAGGCGGTGTTCACACAGCAATATGGCGGTGTTGTGAGGGAGATACTATATACCGTTGGCCAGGCGGACTATGCTAGTGAGGTTAGCAGGCTCAGCTCCTATGTGAGGGAGCTCGGTGCCGATAGCTCTACAGCGGTGTTTATAATAGCCTATGAGGATGACGGGCTAAATATCATGGGACATGCAAGGCTAGACCCAATTCTAAGTAGTGTGAGGTGGTTTGGCGCTGAGACCTTGAATAGACCTGCAGCATATCTACCCCCACCAGCTGGGAGGGCTCCTAAGGAGGTTGCGGACTTCCTGGCAAAGGTAAGCCTCACAGGGGTCTTCGCCTCTCCCAGGGGTAGTCCTCTAGCTGATTTCTTTGAGAAGGAGTATAGAAGCAGGTTTGGGAGAGATCCGTCTCCCTATGCTTACTTCACATACGATGCTGTGTGGCTAGCAGCTATGGCAATACTATTCACAGGCGGTAAATGCTATGACGCCGATGCTGTTAAGAACGCCCTTCCAATTGTTGCCGAGCATTTCATAGGTGTAACAGGTTGGAAGGCCCTTGATGAGAATGGTGATGCTAGGGGCTCTGACTACACTATATGGCAATATAGAATCGTAGGTGGGAACTACACCTACGCCAATATCGGTGTGTGGAGATATCCGGCAGGGGTTATAGAGTTCTTCAAATAACCCCTATCACATCTCCAATATGGAAGGTGGTTTTTTGGAGCCTATTCTAAGGGTTGAGGGTCTATCGAAGAGGTTTGGAGAGCTAGTAGCTGTGGATAGGGTTTCCTTCGAGATCCATAAGGGGGAGATCGTGGGTCTTATAGGGCCTAACGGCTCTGGCAAGACAACCCTCTTCAACCTAATCACAGGAGTGCTTAGACCGGATAGTGGGAGGATCTTCTTTGATGGGAGGAGGATAGATGGCCTCCCACCATATAAAATCTATGGTATGGGGCTTGTCAGGAACTTCCAGATCCCAAGGGTATTCAGAGGGCTTACAGTTGCTGAGAACGCTATGCTAGCCCCTAGAGGGCAGATCGGGGAGTCCCCGTTTAAGGCTCTTTTCAGGGGGCTGTGGAGAAAACAGGAGGAGGACTTGGCTGAAAGGGCTGTGGATATACTTGAGGAGCTCCAGCTCCTACAGGTCTCCAGATCTAGGGGGATCTCTATCTCTGGTGGGCAGATGAAGCTCACAGAGATCGCTAGGGTCATGATGTCTGAGCCAAAGATGATCTTGTTGGACGAGCCTGCCGCAGGTGTAGCTATATCTCTCGCCCACGAGATCTTCTCAAGGCTGAGGAGCCTGAGAGATGTTCTTGGGGTAACCCTTTTCATCATAGAACATAGGCTAGATATTCTATTTGAATATGTTGATAGGGTGATGGTTATGAGCCAGGGGAGGATCATAGCTGATGGGAAGCCTAAAGAGGTTATAGAGGATCCAAGGGTTGTTGAGGTTTATCTAGGTGAGAGGTGAGGTATGTGGAGAGGATACTTGATGTGAAATCCCTCTCAGGGGGGTATGGAAAGCTCACGATAGTCTTCGACATAGATCTATATGTTGGTAAGGGGGAGATACTCTCCATCGTAGGCCCCAATGGATCTGGGAAGAGCACGTTGGTAAAGCTGATCGCTGGTGTTGCATCAATACACAGGGGATCTATATTCTATAGAGGTCAAGATATAACTAGAGAGCCTCCTGAGAAGAGAGCTCTTATGGGCATAGGCTATCTACCCCAGGTGAACAACATATTCCCAGATATGACGGTGGAAGAAAACCTGGAGATGGGGGGTTATGGATTATCTAAGGAGGATCTGCGGGATAGAATGGAGCTAGCCTTCACACTATTCCCAGAGCTGAGGAGCAGAAAAAAGCAGAGGGCGGGGACTCTGAGTGGTGGTGAGAGGCAGATGCTGGCCATCTCCAGAGCCCTTATGAGGGACCCTTTGCTACTCATACTTGATGAGCCCTCGGCAGGGCTAGCGCCAAAGCTTGTAGATAGGATCTTCTCATCGATAAGAGAGATAAGGGGTATGGGTAAGTCAATAATACTTGTTGAGCAGCACGCGAGGAGGGCCCTAGAGATCTCAGATAGAGGCGTTGTAATGGCTAGTGGGAGGATAGTGCTTGAGGGAGAGCCTAGAGAGCTCCTAAGCTCACAGGATCTCAGGCTAGCCTTCCTAGGAAAAAGATGATCTAATAATCTGAAGCCTAACATGCCTAGGATCTCTATGGCTAGAGCAATAATAGCTATCTCTAGAGACTCGTATACCTATCAGCTGAGATCTCTATATTATATTATTATAAAGTGCCCTAATTCCTCCTATTGTTTCGATGCAACCACATAATATAGGATACCTCTTACACCTTCTTCTATAATTGCTAGATTGTTTTTAACATATTTAATAGCGGTTTCTCTGGTTCTTGCGATATGTCTAGGGCTATGCCCCGGTATTAGGATCAATGGTGTTATCGGTCTTAGATCTACGATGATAATCCTACCCAGAGGCTTTAGAACCCTTGTCATCTCCCTCAGGGATCTCTCAACATCGTTGATGTGGTGTAGCGTTGTATGGCTAACCACATAGTCAAAGCTGTTATCCTCATAGCGTAGGGATCTTGCATCCATCACCTCAAGCCTCAGCACCCCTTTCTCAACATAGCTCCTAAAGATCTTTCTAGCCTTCTCAACCCTCTTAGGATCTATATCTATGCTCACCATAAATCCCCCAAGATCATCAACGATCTTTAATAAGGTATATGTGTTAATCCCAAAACCCGTTGATACCTCAAGGATCTTCGAGCCCTTCCTATTGATATGCCTACTATATATATCCATAATATTTGATACAAGCCTCAGAACATTCGATGCCACTCTTACGAGGAGCATCAGACCACCCCTATCTAACCTCCTCCCAGCTCCAAAAACGATTTTTAATCGTAGCTAGAGCCAGATAGCATTCCCGGGATCCATATTCCCTCGATCCCGGGCCTCCGCCCACCAGTTTTTAATCGCCTCGATTAGAATGTGCCCTATCATCGTGTAACCCTCTATTGCTTTATACCTTTAATCCTAAGGAAAAGCTTATATATTTATATACAATATTGTCTATGATCCCTGTATGACTGAGGTTGTAAGCATCAGGATTCCTAAGGAGTTGAAAGAGAGGATGAGGAGACTTAGGAATGTTAATTGGAGCATGCTTATAAGAAGATTTATTGAGGAGACTGTCGCTTGATACGAGGCTGAGGAGCTTATTGGAAAGATCGAGGAAGACTTGAGAGACGTTCCGGAGCTGCCTCCTGGAATTGTCTCGAGATGGTTAAGAGTTGACAGAGAGAGTCATTGACACTTCTACCTTAGCGAAATTCCTTCTGAAAGAGAGAGGATGGGAGCAGGTACGGGACATATCGCGTGAAAGACCGCGTACCCTAGATCTAGCTGTGAAGGAGGTTGCTAACGCAATATAGAGGAGGATTGCCCTTCTAAAAGATATAGGTGTTGAAAAAGCTTTTCAAATGCCGGATAACCTACTCAGTATGAGAGGGGAGGTGTTCTAGGTAGAGTCTCAGGATATATATTTAAAGCAAGCCCTCAAAATATGACCCCTTTCCTGCCCTGAAGGGCGGGGTTTTGCTGGGGTCTCGGGTGTTACCCCCCTTTGTGGGGGCTACTCCGTTGTGGTGTACGATGTAGGATAGTGGTTTTTTCACATGTTTAACTATCTTGCCTGTTGCTATCCTCATTATGTTTAGTGCTCCGTTTAGATCGCTGTGCATTCTGTGTCCTAGTGGGCATGTCACCACTCCTCTTGGCTTCCTCTTAACATCAACATTGTGGTATGCACATCTGCTTGATGTGCCATACTCTATTACCTCGAATACCCTCATCCCGTACTCCTGTGCCTTGAGCTCGATTGTTTGGATTAGCCTGTGGTATGACCAGATATTCACACTATACTTGTTACCATTATCCTGGGATATGTTATATGGATATCCTATGTATATCGTTGATACCCCGAGATCATGCAGCATCCTGATCAAATGAGAGGCTAATGTCCTGTATAGGTGTAATAATCTCC
>JAWAXC010000061.1 GCA_038897115.1 Sulfolobales archaeon
AGCTGATCATGCTTCACACCACAAACCTCCCTTGCTTCAACAAGTTAAGAGCTCGAGAGCTAAATCATGTTCAACCCAGATGCGGATACATACTGGAATGAAAGACATTAAACATCTCTAAGGATGGTTCAAATCCAAATTGTACACTTCTACGAATCCTCGCAGTGTAAGAGGTGGTTCAGATATTAGGCCGGCTATGAAGGTGGAGATAAGAGTTATGTGCCTAGGCTAGGGTTTAGGAGAAGCAAATGAATTCCTACAATGAGTGCAGATCCTTAGTCATGTTCTCGTGGTTTAAATAAATAACAGAATAACAGACAACGATTTATAAGGGAGGCGAGCTTACTTCAATGATCTTATCTAGTGAGATCTATTTAAAATGCTCTCAATGTGGTTATGAGATCTCCGCTGGAAACAATGAGATCATGCTTACTGGTAGATGTCCTAGATGCCATGGTCTTCTGTTCATCAAGTATCGCAAACCTGTTTTCAAAGTAAACAAGAACGAGCGAGGTATATGGAGATACTCTTTATTGCCACCCTTCAAGAACAGAGTTACACTTGGTGAAGGCTTAACACCTGTAAGTCGGGTTGAGGAGATACTAGTTAAAAATGAGAAGTTTAATCCTACAGGGCTTTACAGTGATAGAGCATCTGCGTTAATTTCATCCTTTCTTAGAGATATCGATGCTAAAAAGGTTTATGTCGGGTACTCCGAGGAGTTCACGAAATCTCTTATCTATTACCTAGCCGGTGTAAGTCTATATATAGTGGCAAGTAGCATATTCGATATAGATCCGGAAGATATCATGCTCTTCGCTGGCAAAGGGTTAGACCTTGTTTACGAGTATCCGAATGATGCAGCAGTTGTATACTATGAAAACCCCTTAACTATTGAAGGATTAAAGACAATAGTTTTCGAGCTTTATGAAAAGAGTGTTAAAACCGAGAACATAGTTGTCCCAGCGAAGAGCGGTATTCTAGCTTTATCACTTTACAAAGGAATTGAAGATTTAAACGAAGCAGGGATCGAGACTAGCTTTCAAGTCACAGCTGCTACTCTAAAAGGTTTTAATCCGCAGATTCTCAGGAATCTGAGGAGAGTTAAGGTCTTTGAAGTTTCAGAAGTCGAGCTTTATGAAGCGTATAGGAAACTACTGAGAAAAGGATTTAAGATAAAACCTCTTGCAGCATTGAGCTATCATGTTGCAGAGATCATAGGAGACTCTGTAGCCGTTGTAACTATGGGCTACAAGACGCGAACCACAGGTAGAGGAAGTGATGTGAAGAAGCTTGTACTAGACATAGTCTCTAGAAAACCTCTGATAACAGCCTACGAAATATGGAAGGAGAAACCTGTGTACACTCTGAGAGCCGTCTATAAAGCTATTAAGAGCATGGAACTTAATGGAGAAATATGCTTTGAAGTTAAGACAAGAGGTGTACGCAAGGTTAAATTATACAAGCTTTGTTAGTTCTTATTGAACGTTCCATAAGAGTTATATAAGCTAGCTCGCAAGAATCCAACCTGGGATTGAAAATTGAAACTCGTAGACGCCTACACCTATCTTGAGAAGCTTAGAGACTTCATATACTCACTACTCGAATACAGAGATAAAGTTAAGGAGAGCGGATTAGAAGTTATACCCATACGCGAGGCAACACCATTAGTACGCTACGGGTTCATATCCATGTTCAAGAGCGGAGTTATAATGGATGTTACAAACGAGAAGCAGGCTGAGATCGCCGAGAATGCTGGTGCTGTTGGTGTGATGGTTCTAGATAAGTTGCCCTACGATGTGAGAACAGCTGGTGGAGTTGCTAGAACAGCTGATCTCAACGTTATAATGAGCGTGATGAATGCTATAACAATACCTGTCTCAGCTAAGTGTAGAATCGGGCATGCTGAGGAGGCGAGGTTGCTGGAGAATATAGGCGTAGATCTGATAGATGAAAGCGAGGTTCTAACTCCTGTTGACGAGAAAAACCATATTAACAAGTGGGATTTCAAAACACCCTTTGTCAATGGTGCTAGAAATCTGCCGGAAGCTCTCAGGAGAATCTATGAGGGTGCTTCAATGATTAGAACCAAAGGTGAGCCTGGTACAGGTAACGTTGCAGAGGCTGTAAGACATATGAAGCTTGTTAATAGAGATATAGCCACCCTGAGAGGATACCTCCTAGCTGGTGACTACGAAGCTATATGGTTCTATTCGAAGGAGAATAAAGTACCATACGAGCTCGCACTACTAACAGCTAAGCTGGGGAGATTACCAGTGGTTAATTTCGCTGCTGGTGGTATAGCAACACCTGCTGATGCAGCACTAATGATGTGGCTTGGTGCAGATGGTGTGTTCGTGGGCTCTGGTATATTTAAGAGTCAGGACTCTGAGAATAGAGCTAGAGCTATTGTGCTAGCTACATCCTTCTACGATGATCCTGAAACTGTTGTTGAAGCTCAGAAGATGGTGTCTGAGAAGTATTCAATGCTTGGTATCGATGTTAGAATACTGAAACCAGAGCAACTTATGCAGGTTAGAGGTGAGTAAGAATGGTTGTAGTAGGAGTTCTCGCCTTACAGGGAGATTTCCTAGAACACTTGGAAATACTGAGAGAACTCGGTGTTGAGACCAGGATTGTGAAGAAACCTGAAGACCTCTCCACAGTAAACGGGTTAGTAATACCTGGCGGTGAATCGACGACTATAGGAACACTAATGGCGGTCAAGGACCTCGGCGATCACTTAGTTAAGCATCTAGAAAAAGGATTGCCTGTTATGGGAACTTGTGCTGGTGCAATACTACTAGCTAATAAAGTTGCTGACAGGGTTGTTGGTGAAACAAATCAGTACACGCTCAAGGTTATGAACATAAGTATTGTTAGAAACATCTTCGGTAGACAGAGAAACTCCTTCATAGCTAATGTAGAAGTAGAGAACGTGGGAGTAGTAAGAGCTGCTTTTATCAGAGCACCAGGTATAGTTGAGGCGTGGACGCCTGCGAAAATAACAGGCTACGTAGAGCATCCCACAGTCGGAAGAGTTGGTGCAGTAGCTGAGCAGGATAGTATATTAGCTCTGACATTCCACCCCGAGATAACAGGTGATAAGAAGATCTATCAATACTTCGTAACAAAGATCAAGAGATAAACTATTTCTCGAAACACTCCTACCTACAGATTTACAACAAACCCCTCCAACTCCAACAAGAACTTCTCAAAAGCTTTTTCCACACATGCGCCTACATCTTTTTTCTCATATAAGTTTTTCTAAAATACCTGCGAAGGGGTTTGCACTTTCAGAATTATTAGTAGTGTCTGCTGATGTAGCTTTCAACATTTTCACGTAGTGAACATATACAGCGAGAAAACTTGTATCCACTAGTTAAGGTGCTTTAGCTACTCTGGTCTTATGAGCATAGCAACCACTTCATAGAGGTAGAGAATCAGAGATAGAGATAGGGTTTCATTCTTCACGCTTGTTATGAAGCTTTGCTTAGAATGATGCAAGATATCTGATAAATAGAGCTAAATATTCGTGGGCTATATCGTAATTGATATAAATCAAAATACTTATATCCTTAGGTGGCAGAGTAAAAATTAGGTGGATTCTTTGACTAGATTCTACGAGTGGGAGATGTATCATGCCGCAAAAGTATTAATTAACGATATCTTCAAAGTGAAACCTGGCGAGTCTGTTGTGATAACCGCCGATACAATGTCTGATGAAAGAGTAGTAGAAGCTGTAGCTGGAGCAGCACATGATGCAGGTGCGAAGGTTATTACAGTCTGGATGCAAGCCTCACCTTATGGTGTTGGAAAGCAGACAGATCTCGTACTACCAGTTGAAGGTCTTGCCGCTCTTCTCTCGAAAGTTGATATATGGATAGAGTTCAATTATCAGTGGCTACTCTACTCAACAGTGTTCGAGCTCGCCTTTAAAGAAAACAAAAAACTGAGATACATGTGCATGGTTGGTATGGGTGTTGATCAGATGGTTAGACTTATTGGTCGTGTAAACATACCTATTCTACAAAAGTTCCAAGACCTCCTAGTTGAAATGACTAGAAGAGCTAAAAGAATTAGAATAACTAATACAGCTGGTACGAACGTGACATTTATAAATGATCCGATCCGTCCGATAGTAAACGATAAAGGAGACGCATCTGCTCCAGGCATATACATGGTTCCCGGGCAAATATGCTGGTCACCCATCTTCGAAAGCATTAATGGTGTAATAGTATTTGATGGTATCATTAACCCACCATTCGACCAACCACTCAGAGAACCGGTTAAACTCTACGTCGAGAAGGGAGTAGTTGTAAAAATAGAAGGCGGGAGTGAAGCAAGGATCTTTGAGAATTGGTTAAAAAGCTTTAACCACCCGCAAATGTTTAGACTGGCACATATATGCTACGGAGTAAATCCAGGTGCAAAGTTAACAAGTAGCATCATTGAAGCAGAGAGAATATGGGGTGCAACAGAATGGGGTCTCGGCTACGTAGACACAACATTAACCGGTGGCGAACCAATACCAGCACCTTCACATACTGACGGAATAACATTGAACTCCTCAGTATGGCTTGACGATGTCTTAATACTTAAGGATGGAAGGTTCGTGGAACCGCGATTAGCAGAACTGCAAAAACAGCTCGGAATCACCTAGCTTTTTCTATAAGCTCATGCTCACATGTTTCCAACAATATATGAATAAAAATCTTTAGATTTGCGGACTACTATTATAACCTAGGTGAGTGTTTGTGTCAGAAGAGATCTTAAAACGAGTTGTAGGTAAAATTGATTCTCTTAAAGACTATGCTGTTAATCTCATGCTAGAGATCATACGTAGACCTGCGGTAAATCCTGCTTTTGGTGGGGAAGGTGAGTATGATAGAGCAATGTTTCTCTTAGATGAAATCAAGCAATGGGGGTTTAGTGATATAAAGATAATTAACGTGAGAGATCCGCGTGCTAAGAATGGGGTTAGACCTAATATCATAGCTTATATAAAGGGTGAGACAAGTGATAAGCTATGGATCCTGGCACATCTCGATATTGTTCCACCCGGCGACTTAAGTGCGTGGACTGTTACAAAACCTTTTGAACCAATCATCAAGGAAGGTAAGATCTATGGGAGAGGAAGCGAAGACAATGGGCAGGCAATAGTGTCTTCTCTAGTAGCTGCTAAAGCTTTACTAGAAGAAGATATTAAGCCTAGGAGAACAATTGCGATAGCGCTGGTAAGCGATGAGGAATCAGGATCAGATTATGGCATAGGCTACTTGATAAAACATCATCCAGAGTTATTCAGCGGAAACGATATAGCACTCGTACCAGATGCTGGTGTGAGTGATGGTAGTTTCATTGAAGTCGCAGAGAAGTCCATACTATGGTCTAAACTAAGATTTAAAGGAGTACAAGCTCATGCTAGCATGCCTCACAAGGGTTTGAACCCTCACAGAATCGCTGCAGAGTTCATCCTTCTACTAGATAGGCTTGTGAAAGAGAAATATGGAAGAATAGATCCATTATTTGACCCACCTATGACAACATGTGAGCCGACTATGGTAGGAAACTCAAGCGGATCTCCAAACATTATACCTGGAGAACATGAAGTAGTGTTCGATTGTAGAATTCTACCAGAATACAACCTAGATAAATTCCTCGAAGATCTCAATAGATTGTTCAGCACAATTAAATCCGTATATGAGAAGAAAATAGGCGAATCATTATTCCCACAACTTGAGCTAGAAATCTCAATGAGAGCAGACGCAGCTCCACCCACACCAATAGACTCGCCTATTGTCAGCTCACTAGTAGAAGCTTTGAAAACGCTTAGAGGTTTATCACCTAAGATCGGAGGAATAGGAGGAGGTACTGTAGCAGCATTCTTCAGGAGAATAGGTATCCCTGCAGCAGTATGGTCTACGATAGATGAGACAGCTCATTCACCGAATGAATACTGTGTAATAGAGAACCTGATCGCAGACGCGAAAATAATAGCGTATCTGATGGTAAAAACCTGAACGCTAGAAATTAGTAAATGAGCGAGCCCTCTAATACAATTTTATCTCTGACTCTATTAACAGCACGAAAGTTGTAAATGACGGGGATGCTAGCTATTATTAGTAGTACACAGACCTTAACTGTCTCGTACTATTTAAAGTAATATGAATGTGCGGCATAAGTTCGGGAAGGAGGAGCAACCTATAAACGTAGAGTTCTATGCTTCTGCGGAAAGTATTTATTTTCCCAACCTATTTTTAACGAGGCGAGTTTAATGTGGTCTATAACCAGTATTGATGATGCTGAGAAGCTTGTTCTTGGAGCAACTATTCTAGGCACAGGCGGAGGCGGCGATCCGCGAGAAGGTTTCTCAATGCTGAAGAACGTTCTAGAAGAGGGTAAGAGAATCGATGTTATAACTCTCGAAGAGCTTCCGGAAGATAGTTTGATAGTAGTTCCATACTATGTTGGATCAACGGCTCCAGGCTTGAAGCCTAGGAAGAAGATTAGAATAGCCGACGCCATTGGTAGGGCTTTTGAAACTATCGAGAAAGAGCTGGGTGCTAGAGTTGGTGCTGTTATTGCGAGCGAGCTTGGAGGTGCTAATACTCCGGTGGCTTTGAGCATAGCAGCTAGGCTTCGAATACCTGCCATAGACGGAGATCTGCTTGGCAGAGCTGCACCAGAGTTACATCAGTGCACTGTCCACATATTCAACATACCCATGTATCCCTCAGCAGTAGTGTCTGAAACAGGCAATATAGTGGTTATAAAGGAATATGCAGATATAGATGATTATGAAGCAATAGCAAGGTATTTATCAGTTTTAAGCGGTAGATTTGTAGCAGTAGTTGATACACCGATGAAAAAAAGTGATGCTGAGAAAGCTGTTGTAAGAGGTACTCTCTCTAAGAGTCTTAGACTTGGAGATGCTGTGCTAAAAGCCAAAGCAGGTGGAAGAGATCCTGTGAGAGAGATAGCTAGAGTTCTCGAAGGATGGGTTGTATTTAGAGGTGTGGTTGAAAGTTATAAGTGGCGTAATGAAGGCGGCTTTCTAAAAGGCGAAGCAATTGTAAAAGGCTTAAACAGGTATAAGGGTAGAATTCTCAAAAGCTGGATCATGAATGAGCATATAATGGTATGGCTTGATGAGAAACCTCTTGTAATGCCGCCAGACCTCTTCATGTTAATAGCTGATGACGGTACACCAGTGACAAACACAGAGCTTAGAGAAGGGATGGTGGTTAGTGGAGTAGCTGCTAAGGCGCCGGCTGTGTGGAGAACTCAACGAGGTCTCGAATTATTCGGACCAAGACACTTCGGCTTCGACTACGATTACATCCCCGTAGAAGAACTCATTAAACAACACGATATTATGTAAGTATGAAGGTCTTACTTATAAATCCAGTAGAGCATTCAAAGTGGAATGAATCGAATAAAGCTTTATATAAGAGGTTTCTCCCCCGATGTGCATGTATATGTAGTCTCTCTTTCAAGAGGTCCTCTAACTGTTGAGACCGCTGAAGCATACGGAGAGGCAGCAACCCTGGTTGTAGAGAGGGGGTAAAGAACTATCTAACGAATATGATGGTATGATGGTGTAATAGTAAACAGTTTCTTAGATCCTGGTGCAGAAGAGTTAAGGCGAGAGATAAAGAGAGTAGTTATAGATGCAAGCAAGGCTTCCTTAGCTCTCGCTAGACTTTATGAACATCCTATATACATGATAACAGTAGGTGTTGAGAGGAAAATATTAGACCTTATGTGGAAGAAGATGGCGGAGCTAGGCTTCGAAAAATTGTGGTAGATATAGCCAGTATTCTCATCGGTGTAACAGACATTGACAAGAATAGGGAGAGAATACTTAGCCTACTATTTAATGTGGTGAAATCTGCGACAGCGAGAAAGCCGTAGGAGCTGGTATAAACGCCTGTGATAGACTCGGTTAAAGCTAGTGTTCTCTTAATGATGATCTTGTTAAAATTGCTTGAAAAATATTCTATATGTTCTATATGCGAGCTGGATTGAATCAATAAGTTTTAACTTTTAACGAGACGAAATACTTAAAAGCTATGAGTACACTAACAAACTTAGTGTACACAGAAGAGGTGTAGATCTATGAAGGCTATATCTAAACAGCTTGTGCTGGTTGTTGTTGTAGTTGTAATTGTTACAGCGGTATTAGTCGGTACACTTCTCACATCTCTCTTTCAGCAGCCCTCTGCAGTGTCTAGAAAAACTGTTGTATATGCTTCTCTTTCTGAGATGACGAGTGCGGATCCTAGCACAGAATTCTCTAACTCGATAATGTGGCTTCCACTAGTATACGAACCACTTGTATGGTATGATGCACTTAAAGATCGGTTCATACCAGCATTAGCCGAGAGATGGGAGAGCAGTCCTAATGGTACTGTGTGGACTTTTTATATCAGGAGAGATGCTAAATTCCATGACGGCTCGCCAGTTAACGCGGAAGCTGTGGCGCTTAGCATAAATAGAACAATAACACTTAAGGGAGGTGCAGCATACATATGGGATCCTGTTGAGAGAATTGAAGTCGTGGATGAGTATACTGTTAGATTCTATCTCAAATACCCAGCACCCTTACTCAAGATCGCAGCATCACCATATGCAACATATATCTTCTGTCCTAACGTAGTGAAGTATGCTAATGCAGCTAATCTCACAGATCCCAAGGTAGCAGACTGGTTTAATAAAGGTAATGATTGCGGTAGCGGACCTTATAGATTAGTGAAATGGAATCCTGAGTCCGAGGTAGTTTTAGAGAAATGGAGTGAGTGGTGGGGTTGGAAAGAACCTAACTATCCATGGAGATCGTCACTCGACAAGGCGCCGGATATCTTCATCATAAAAATAATCAAAGATGCTGCAACTCAGAGCAGGATGTTAAGAGCTGGGGAGATAGATATAGCACAATCCGTTCCTGTGGAAGATCTTAAATCTTTTGAAAAAGATCCTAACTACGTTGTTGTGCGTGAACCTAGTTTCCAGAACCTATTAATGCTGATAAATACTAAGAAACCTCCGCTAAACGATGTACGAGTGCGTATGGCGATAGCTCATGCAATACCATACGAAGACATAGTTAATCTAGCGCGTGGAGGTCTAGCTAGAGTTGCTAGCGGGCCAATACCCTATGGTTTATGGGGTCACTTCGATAACTTAACATATACCTACGACCTAGAACTGGCTAAAAGACTACTAGCGGAAGCAGGATATCCAACAGGCATACCTAGAACACTTACATTAGTGTATACTGCTGGAGATATTTATGAGGCTACAACAGCCGAGATCATAAAAGCATCACTAGCTAAAATCGGTATAAATGTAGAGATCAGGCCAATGTCATGGGAGGAACAATGGGCACTAGCACAAAAAGGTTGGGAGAACCCCGAAGAAGTACAGGATCTATTTATATTCTATTGGTGGCCTGATGTTCTCTCACCAATAACATACCTATATAACATGTTCTCCAGTCAGAGCAAGGCATTTAACCTCTGCTACTACGAGAACTCTACATTCGACGAAATAATAATGCAAGCATACAGACTTGAAGGATCAGATCCTCAGAAAGCCCTTGAACTATACTACAAAGCTCAATATATACTGTACACAGATGTGCCAGCCATACCACTCTGGGATATGATCGATATAAGAGTAGCAACTGCACATATTAAAAACCTTGAAAACGCTATAAACCCAAGTTATCCTACTGTCGTATTTGCACAAATGCTCATCGTAGATTAGACGGTCGATCTGCATGCCAGTGACATATGAATACGTTATTAAAAGGCTTTTTTTACTTGTTCTCGTCGTGCTCGGCGTTCTTGTTATAACCTTTATCTTAACCCGTGTCATACCGGCTAGGCCGGAACTGTTGTGGGTAGGTCCTCACGCAACTCTTGAAGCCATTGAAAAAGCCAGAAAAGAGTTGCACCTAGACGAACCTATATATGTTCAACTCGCATATTACTTAAAGGACTTCTTTACCGGCAACTGGGGTGTGTCGTGGAGAACAAAGCAACCAGTTCTCCAGGATATACTCTCAGCGCTACCCGCAACCCTAGAGCTAGTGGTAACAGGCTTTATAATAGCTGTAATCGCTGGCATACCGCTAGGCTTCTACTCAGCCTTAAGACTGGGAAGTGTAAAAGATGACGTAATTCGTAGCATAGCTGTGATCGGAGCGTCTATACCCGTCTTCTGGGTAGCATTAATATTGCAACTTGTATTTGGAATCTGGCTTAAGATGCTACCGGCCGGTGGACGCATCGATACAGCACTCGCAATGGCGACAGGCTTCAGACCTATAACAGGTTTTTACCTACTCGACTCGTTAATAGAGGGCAACATAGCAGTATTCATAGATGTTTTAAAAAGACTGATTTTGCCAGCGATAACAGTGTCTCTTTACCCGCTAAGTCTCACTATTCGAATGGTTAGATCCCTGGCTGTAGAGGTCTTGAATGAGAATTTCGTAAGGTTTTTAGAGGTTAACGGAATAAAGAGGAGAACGTTGATCTATAGGTATGTCTTGAGAAGCGTGATTTCACCAGTAATAGCTTCACTAGGTCTCAGCTTCGGCTATACTCTCATAGGTGCTTTCATGGTAGAGCTTGTATATTTGTGGCCAGGCATAGGATACTACGTGGGTATGGCACTCTTAAGTTACGACTACCCAGCAGTGCTCGGTTCAATAGTGTTCGTAGCCTTATTCTACTCCGTTATAAACCTCATTGTAGACCTAATATATGCCTGGATAGATCCACGGGTGAAGCTATGAGTATACAGCTAAGAGGATTCTTTAGGTTCGTTATGTATAGAAAGATCTATCTAGCAGGTCTTGTCATCGTTATACTATTCGTTATCACAGGTATTCTAGCCCCTTATATCGTTAGAAGTCCTAAAGATGCGTGGGGTATAACCTACAACCCAGAAAAAGCTTTTAAACCCCCCTCACCAGAAAACCCGTTAGGAACCGATGAGCTTGGAAGAGATCTACTTGATAGAGTAATTCTTGGCGCAAGATTTTCTCTAATCATAGGAGTATTCGTTGTTTTACTATCTCTATTTATAGGGATACCCATAGGCCTCGTAGCAGGCTACTTTGGCGGGAGGCTCGGAACCATGTTGATGAGAATTGCCGACATATTTCTGGCATTCCCACCCCTACTTCTAGCCATAGCATTCGCATCCGTACTTGGAAGAGGGGTTTTAAACACAATTATCGCGCTCGCTCTCTCCTGGTGGCCTTGGTACACTAGACTAGTTTATATCCAAACAACATCTGTAAAATCTTTGGCATACGTGGATTCTGCTAGAATACTGGGATTAAACCCTCTAACAATAATGTTCAAGCATATATTCCCTAACATTACTACACCTTTAATAACACAAGCAACACTCGATATAGGATCAGCTATATTAGAGGCATCTGCGTTAAGCTTCCTCGGCATAGGTGTCTCACCACCTACACCGGAATGGGGTCTTCTAGTTAGTGAGGGATGGCAGTATATTAATGTAGCATGGTGGATTTCCTTCTTTCCTGGTCTGGCTATATTAATAGTAGTACTAGGGTTTAACTTGCTAGGTGATGCGCTTAAGGAATATCTAGATCCGAGGGTGAGAAACTACATGATTAAGAGAAAGGTGAAGTAGTGATGAGCAGCATCATTATATCGGTACGCGATCTCGTAGTCAACTACTACACATTCGGAGGAGTGATTAAAGCTCTCAGAGAAGTAGATCTAGATATTAACCATGGAGAATCTATTTGCATCGTTGGAGAGTCAGGTTCTGGTAAATCTACATTGGTGCAGGCGATAGCAATGATCCTTCCTCAAAACGCTGTAATTGAAAGAGGCTCTATAATCTACGATGGGATTGATATATCGAGAAACAATAGTTTAGATGTAATATCTAAGGTAAGAAGAGAGATCGGAATGGTTTTTCAAGACCCCGCCACATCTTTTAGCCCTTTATTCCCAATAAAGCAGCAATTCGTGGACGTGCTTTCGGAAGTATTAAAAGTGACGCCTGAGGAAGCACTCATGATCTCTGAGGAGGCGCTTAAGAATGTCAGGCTTATCGAAGTTGAGCGAGTTCTGAATTCATACCCCCATGAACTGTCAGGTGGAATGTTGCAGAGAGCTGCTCTCGCGCTAGCCCTGGCTAAGAAACCTAAAGTACTTATAGCTGATGAACCTACAACTAATCTGGATGTGACCACCCAGGCAGAAATACTAGAGCTTATCAAAATGCTCAAACAAAAACACGGTCTAACACTGATAATGGTTACCCATAATTTCGGGGTTGCGGCGCAGGTCTGCGACAGGGTTGTTGTAATGTACGCTGGAATGATCTTCGAAGAAGGACCTACAAGACAGGTTCTAAGCGATCCACTACACCCATACACTAGAGGGCTGTTAACAGCGGTACCTAGAATAGGCAGGCTGTCAACACCAATACCTGGATTCTTACCAGATCCTCGAGAAGATTTCAAAGGTTGCCCATTTTACAGTAGATGCAGCAATGCTAGAGAGGAATGTAGTACTCAAAAACCTTCTCGCGTTGTTCTTAGAGAGAGAAGAGTTTTCTGCCATCTATATGGGGGGTCCTAATGGAAATCCTAAGAATAGAAGATCTCTACGTGTATTTTCCTATTAAGAGAGGCTTATTTGGACAGACTGTAGGGTATGTTAAAGCGGTTGACGGAGTATCTCTTGATGTAAGTCGCGGCGATGGGCTTGCTATAGTTGGTGAAACAGGTTCAGGCAAGTCTACAATACTTAGAGTTATACTTAAACTTCAGAAACCAACACGTGGAAAAGTTTTCTTCGAAGGTAGAGATATCTTCTCGCTGACTAGATCTGAAGAGAGCTGGTATCGTAGGAAAGTTCAAGCAGTTTTTCAAAACCCGTTTCAATCACTTAACCCTAGAATGCGGGTATACGATATACTTGTAGAACCTCTGAAGAGATACATGAAACTTGGAAAAAGCGAGGTAGAGAGAAGAGTTCGCGAGCTACTAGAATTAGTAGGACTGTCGCAGTCTGTTCTAAACCAGTACTCAGCCAGTCTAAGTGGTGGACAGGCTCAGCGTGTTGCAATAGCACGGGCGCTTGCTATAAACCCCGAGCTAGTACTTCTCGACGAACCTACGTCGGCTCTTGACGTCTCTATACAAGCGCAGATACTTAACCTTTTACAGGAGCTTAGGCATAAGCTCAATGTAACATATCTTCTGGTGACGCACGACCTAGCGATCGTGAGCTCTATTGTTGAGAAAATCGCTGTATTATACCGCGGTAACATAGTGGAGATAGGCTCTGTAAATGATATTTTCAGCAAACCTCTACACCCATACACTCAAGCACTGATCGCATCTATCCCCGACCCATTTAAAGACATAGCAAACACAGCTACCGGCAGGTTTTTGAAAGAAGAGGAAGTATATAGAGAGGTTAGCGGTTGCAAGCTAGCCTACAGATGTCCTTACGCAGAGAAAAAATGCTTTGAAAAAAGACCTCCGCTACATAACATACAAGGTAGACTCGTAGCTTGCTGGCTTTATGCATAGTCTTAGAGAATTTCTTAAAAATCTCGAAAGCTTAAAAGAACAGATCTAGGTATTCTGATGGGGTTCGGGTTTCATGTTGGTTGATGTAGTTTGATATCGACCCTTGGCTTCATCGTCCTCGGGGCACCTTTCATCGGTGCCCATGTCATTGGTCTCCACCCGTTCAGGGT
>JAWAXC010000062.1 GCA_038897115.1 Sulfolobales archaeon
CCTGTGATGTTAAGATAATCGTTCTCGCAATCCTCTCCCTCACCAGCCTTAGATCTTCTCTAATGCTGAGCCTACCATCAACAACGATCCTTACAGGGTTTTCCCCCTCAAAGTACTTCAGCCTAAGAGAAGGGTCGTCTATATTCGCTGTATTAGCTCCAATCATCACAGCCCCCGCCTCTTTTCTAGCCATGTGGAGTCTTCTAAGATCTTCTGGACAGCTAAGACTACTAAACCTAGTTCTAGAGGCTATCTTCCCATCGATAGTGGCTGTGACAAAAACTATTACATAAGGCCTACCCTCAGACTGGGTATAACTAGCCATGCTAACCAGCCTAGCCAACATCCGTGTTATTTCTCAAATATATTTATTCCCAAAAATCTTAATGTATTCCATATTATAGACTTTTAACTATGGAGCTCCTTCATCAAGGATTAGAAGACGATCATCTAGGCTTGATCTATATCGACACATAGCTGGTTAAAGCTTATAAGCGTGATAATTCCATTATTCATAAAGCGATGGGGGTGGGAGGTGTGGGCAAAATTAGAGGTGGGCTTAAAACAAGAGGTTGTGGTTGCTAAGGTAGGAGGATCTCTGATAAGGAGGCCGCAGGACGTAGATACCGTTATAAGGGTGTTGGATAAAAACGTATTTACAGCATATACACCAGTGATTGTTATATCTGCAGTAAAAGGTGTAACAGATCTTCTAATATCGCTATGTAATGGTGATAGATCGTCTATGGATAAGGTGGTAGAGATACATAGAAGCTTCATAGAGTCGCTAGGGCTTGATAGAATGGGAGTGTATGCCCTATCATTAGAGAAAGAGTTGGCTATGTATGGTGAGAAATGCTCCGAAGATCCTAGAGCGAGGGATAGAGTGTTATCGATAGGCGAGAGATTTTCAGCAGCGCTATTCGCTGAGATGATTAGTGATAAAGGGTATAGAGCATATGTTGCGTGGCCGTGGGAAATAGGTCTGATAACAGACAATAGATTTGGAGATGCATCACCTATAATTAATATAACATTAGGTAATATAGCTGCATCGATATCTAAGATAATTGCTGATGGATATATACCAGTAATCCCTGGGTTCATAGGTGTTACACATGATGGCGATATAACCACTATGGGTAGGGGGAGCTCGGATCTGACCGCAGTTCTCATAGCCAGGGCTCTCACAACGTCAAGGCTATATCTATTCACGGAAACACCGGGTATCATGACAGCTGATCCTAAGATCGTGCCTAATGCTAAAACAGTAGATATGATGGATTTTGCCGAGGGTGAAAGGGCCTCGAGATATAGGGTTAAAGGGCTGAATAGAAAGACGTTTGAATATATAGGCGACTATGATGGCGAGATCATGGTACTAGATCTATCTATGAGGGGAACGAGGATCTGTAGAACGTGTAGAAAGCCGGGGGTAAAGGTTATAGCCCCATTTGAGGAGGGGGCATCGATAGTTGGCTGGGGCTCTGGGGAGCTTATATCGAAGATAGCTTCTAGACTTGATATAGATTATAAGGTAGGTTACTACGACGATCTAGAGGCTATAATATACTCTAAAACAGATCCTCACACCCTTGTAAGGGAAGTACATAGGGAGGTGTTTGGGCTATGAGATACGATGTAGCGGTTCTCGGAGCTACTGGAATGGTTGGACAGAGATACGTTAAGATCCTTAGTAAGCATCCTTGGTTCAACTTAGTAGCTCTAAGCGCCTCTCCACAGAAGGCTGGTATGAGATATGGGGATGCTGTTTCATGGGTGATAGGCGGTGAGATCCCTGATGAGGTATCTGAGATAAGACTTTCAAAGCCGGATCCTGAGGAGTTCAGAGGTGTCGATATAATATTCTCAGCACTACCAACAGAGGTTTCTAGGGAGCTAGAGCCGAGGTTCATCTCTAGAGGCTATGCTGTGTTCTCTGATTCAAGTCCTATGAGGCTTGATCCCAGAGTCCCCCTGGTAATACCAGAGATCAATATGTTCCACTTAGAGATCATAAGGGTTAGAAGGAGAGTTGGTGAAGGAATTATAGTGAAAACCCCTAACTGTACATCAACGGTTCTCTCGATGGGACTTAAACCTATGATAGATCTATTGGGGGTTCCTCAACACATAGATACAGTCTCTCTCCAAGCGATATCAGGGGCAGGATATACGGGCCTCCCATCGATGGCTATTCAGGACAATGTTATACCATATATTAAAAATGAGGAGGAGAAGCTATCTGAAGAGCCGAAAAAGATCTTTGGGAAGATCTCTGGAGATGTTATAGAGCCTAATCAACTACTATCCATCGAAGCAACAACCACGAGGGTTCCTGTAAGTGATGGACATATGGTTGTGATCCATGCTCATTACGAGAAAAAGCCCGATCTTGAGGAGCTTCTAAAAGCATATGAATCCTTCAGATCACTACCTCAAGAGGCTAAACTACCCACAGCACCTAGAAGACCTATAGTGCTCCATAAAGCAGTTGATAGGCCACAGACTAGGCTGGATAGAGATATAGAGGGTGGCATGTCGATATCTGTAGGGAGAATCAGGATATCAGAAAGAGGTGGAAGGTATATAGTGAAGCTTGTAGCGCTAGGGCATAACACTATAAGGGGTGCTGCGGGCAATACTATTTTGAATGCTGAGGCAAGTATATATCTGGGATTACTAAGGAGATGAAATTGTAAAACAGATAATTTAGATCTTTTAAATAAGGTTAAAATGTGGTGATCGAGATCTTCTAATGATCACACCGCTTTGAACATCATATCGATCGAGATCAAAACTCTTTTCTCTAAGAGGGCGGCGATCCACGATACTATATTATGGAATATGCTCAGAGAAGAGCGCGTATATCATCGATCAACTTTTGCACCCCTCATCACAGCCATAGCCATATAGGTTATTTATATAGGGGTCTAATATCCCTAAAACTATTCCTTCTATTATGGATATGGCTTTCAGCTGATTAAAACGATCCTTACTTTTATTATAGAATTATAGAAATTCCTAGACATGGATATGTTTTTATATAGTTTTTAGATATCTATTTTCCTCTGGCAATTACTAGCAATGTATATATATATCCTGATATGAGGAGAACTAGCCATATTGTTGATAAGATATATCCTTTGATAATTGATATGGCAATTCCTGTGGAGAGTGCTACTATAGATAAAATCTCAGGCATTTCTGATAATCCAATTCCGTTATATAGCCTCTCTTTTGAGCCTTTAGGTGTTATTGTATATCTATATTTGCTGAGCAACATACCCTGGATTTGATTAATAGCTATGTGTAGAGATAGTGATGATGTAGCTGCAGAGGAGGTTCCCAATCTCTTGATTGCCTCTATGAGCTGTAGATTTTGCCTCTTCATGACTATCTCTATATATCTTACAATATATATGATTGATATTATAAGCCATAGGATAAAGATGTGTGGGATACTCTCGAGAGGATCAGGGCCTATGTGGAATATTAGGAGAATTGGGTATATATAGGTTGAAATCGCTATCGCTATTGTAGGTATATATTGAAGCCCGTATATCATTAGTTCTAGCTTCTTCCAGAGAGGGGCTTTTGAAGCTCTGATCTTCCCTATACCCTTTCTAATAGCTTGCACAGCTCCGAAGCTCCACCTACACTGCTGGATCTTAAAGGCCCTATATGTAGATGTTACGAGAACCTCAACATATTCCTCATCGCAATAGCAGATCCTTAACCCCCTCTCGAATAGCTTTATCCCCATCCAATAATCATCCTGCACTATACCACTATCCCAACCGCCTACATCTATTAACGCGCTTCTTTTATACGCAGTACCGCTACCTAGGGGGACTAAGTGGCATCCGATACCAGCTCTCCCTCTATAGAGAGACCCAACTATGAATTCCATAGCGGTTGAGAGAGCCCTAGCAAGCCTTGTGTCAAATGTATAGTGACCCCTCCATCTAAAAACCACAGCATCACATCCACCGCTGATCATATCTACAGCTCTCCTAACTATTCCTTGGGATGGCTTTGTATCTACATCTAGAAGGAGGAGTATATCGCCTCTAGCCTCCTTAATAGCTAGATTTAAAGCCCCTATTCTCCCACCATCTGGTTTATCTCTAAAAATAAGCTTTATAGCATTACCGTGGCCCCGTAGATCCTCAACGGCTTTTCTAATCTCTTCCCTCCTCTCTACAGGATCATCTGATATTACTAGGATCTCGATCCTATCTCTAGGCCATTCTATCTTTAAACACGACTCTAAAGTTTCTCTAAGAATATTTGGATCCTCGTTCTTTATTGGTATAGCAATGGTTATATATGGATATGGATTAGAATTGGAGATAGTGTCTGAGTTATTGTATCTATATTTAAAGTGATTATATCTGCTATATCCAAGTGAGTAGAATATATGGAGGGCCTGTATAAAGGCAGAAGCTATGAGGGAGGCTGCAGCGATTACTTCTATCAATGCAACACCATTCTCTTTATTCTCCTAAACCTAATTAATGAAATCCACTATAGAAAAGCATAGATGCCTATAAGAGGTTTTAATAAGACCTCTACTATTCTCTCAGGTTTTTGTAGAAATCCGGGGATATCGATGATTCTTTAGATCTAACTTCTCCAACCTAGAGGTTGAAGCTAACAAAGCTGAACTCCTCCTCACCTTGAAGGGCGAGGGTTCCCCCTAGGGCGGGGAGGTTTGGGCTACATCCCGGCTCTCGCCTGGTTCAGCCTCTCGCCTGGTCTTAGGCGTGTTACCCCTACCCCGCATAGTGCGGGGCTCGGGGTTATGGCCTTCTTTTTAGCCAAGATATTGAATGCCCCCACGAGGTCTGCGTTGAATGCGATGTTATGCTTGGAGCATTTGAGTAGCCCTCTCGATATTCTCTCGTGATTCTCTATAGTTCTGCATATTGGGCATGTTCTAGATGTGTTTTCCTCATCTACATGCTCAACCTCTATCTACCCCTCTTCCTATATCCAGGCGGATTAACCCTGGCTATGAATGGTGGTAGCATCATTCTTATTCAGAACCTGCTGTGTTGTTACAGATCCAATCAGCTTCTTATATCTTTCGTAGAACTCCTTATACGTAGCTTTAAGATCTACTTTTTGGTCTCGAAGAACTGCCTCCTCCTTGCATAGTTGATCTCGTTCCAGAGCTTTGAGGAGATATCACATAGTTTCCTCAGCCCCTCCTCAGCCTCCCCATCTGGCAGCATCCTTATCATCACCATTCTGATCGAGATATCACTCCTGGGCCTAGTGGGCATAGAGATAGGGGTGTCATAGCTATTAGAGATTAGCCCGCCGAGGCCCAAAAGGATTATGGAATAAAGCTCATAAGCATCCCATCATCCCCGCCCTAAAGAGCGAGGCTTTCAATTATAACCCTATTAACCAGCCTTCCAATCCCCGCTACTTCTGCCTCTAGAATACCCTCCCTATTGGGGAGCACATATTCGCTTTGATCCCTTTGTTGAGTTACATAACCTATACTGCCAAGGCTTATTATAGTTCCAGGCTCTATCGTCATTATACTTGCTAGGTATTTTATTACCTCTCTATCGTCGAAGAGGAGTTCGCTACTGCTTCCCTTCTGCACTATTTCTCCATCAAATAGGGATAGCATATCTTTTCCTCTGAATTCACCGAATTCCTCGGGTGTTACAACCCATGGGCCTATAGGGCCGAAAGTATCTATGTTTTTTCTGATAAAAGGAGCTCCCCGCACATATTCTTTCCTTATCTCGCCCGTTAGAATATCTCTTCTATATGCATAGTATGCATCCTCCTTAGCAAGCGCTGGGGCTGTTATATCGTTGAAAACTGTGTATCCTAAGATATCTGTTTCTATATTGAAGAACCCCCTTATCCTTCTCCTTGTGATAACTGCTATCTCCACTTCAGGTCTGATACCTTCTTTTGGAGCCTTTATCACGGATTTATCACCTATTAAGGTATTTGGCGTCTTAACAGTGAACCTAGGGTGTCTCAGCTCCTTCTTAGCCTCTTCAGGGTTATCGTAGCCAAGCATCTTAGCTGAATTCACTACAACGCATATAACATAGTTTATAAGCGGTGGTTGAAGCTCTACCTCCGAGAGCTTTACTACTTCTCCTTTTGGCTCTCCGCTATATTGTAGATATCTGCTGAGATCCCCCTCGCCTATTATATATAGATAGTCGCCTCTAACCTCCCCCACGATCTTCATTCCATTATAGATAGCTGTTGCTAGCTTCAATGTCTACCTATCACCTTCCCTCCTTCAATTGTATAGCCTGCTGTATAGTAGTATCCGCCTAATATGCTTAGAGGTTCTATTAGATCTACCTCGTCATTATCTCCATAGCCTATCTCAACCTCACCTCTTCCCCTCCACGCCCTTCCCAGTCTATAGTTGCTCCTTATTATCTCAAGAACCTCAGATAGCTCCTGCTGACCTTTATATGTGGCTGGGAAATGCCTATATGTGAGTGTAGGGCCGAAGCCCCTAAGAGGGATCTCGGTTGTCTCCTCCTCAAGCTCCACTACAATAGTTAAGAGACGTCTTCCTAGTCTGCTACAGTACCCCCCAAGCCTGGTTCCTCTCGAGATCTCACCTAGCACAGGGTTTAAGGGGTTAATCTTGCTCATAACAATTTCAGCGATCTTTTTTGGATATCCATTAAGCCACCCTCTTATAAGAGCCCAATCCTTATCAACCCACATGAAGGGGAAATAAGAATATGGCCTTCCTTCATAGTAAACCTTTAACGCGATCGCAGCCTCCTTATACTGTGTCATATCGGGAACCCTATAGATCCACTCGATATTTTTGCCGTGAACAGTTACGAAGTCAGCTACATAGATCCATGCCTCATCAGATGCCCTAAGGAACTTTGGGAGAAGCTTTTGAGCCTTATCACTATTAACCTTGAGATGAACCGCTATATATTCAACCCCATAGTGATATGGTCCCTCAGGAACTATCGAGGATCTCCCACTCTCTGTAATGACATGTGTATATGCACCCATATATAGACCCTTTCCATCATCCTCATCAGGCTTATTTATATTGTAAATCTAATAAGATAGAGGAGTTTTATAGATCGATTGTAACAGCTGGAGCCTGCTCCATAGTTGGGAGAAGAAGCTGGCAAAACCATTAATCCCTCTCAGAGAACTAATATGAGAAACGGAAGAGGTGAAATCCCGCCCAACATGTGAGGAGGATGATATATGTCTAGAAGGTCTGGAAGGCTTTTGCTGGCGAGAGCGCTAGTTAATATAAGTATCTCCATCTCCAGGCTAAGGTTTCTCTCAGAGGTAATGGAGAGAAGGGCTTCTATGCTTAGGGAAAGGGGTATGGATACCATGGCTGAGGAGATCGAGGTGAAAAGAAAGATCCTGGTAAAGGCTCTAGCTGAGCTGGAATCTATATCTGAGAGATTAAGAACATTAATCGAGCTAGGCACAATATCAGGAGATCTAGCTGGGATAGCATCTATAGTTAAGGGTGTAAGACTAACGATAAAGGATCTCCAGCCGGAGATTGCAGCCTCACTAGGAGAGGCTATATCCTATATAGAAGAAGCTCTGGAAAGTTCTAGGGACTAGTACTTCCTAGAAACCAAATACTCTATGATTGAAACTCTACTCTAGGGTGAAGGGGTCAGCTTTAGTAGGTGATCTATTGCGTTGTATGAATTAGTACCTCGTAGATATAGCTCAGAATATCGATAGATCAGAAACAGCTGAATTTCACCTATCACCTCTCTAGAGCTTTTTCACTAGACCTATTTATTGCTAGAAGAATATGGTTCTCTGGATTGGATACTATGGTGAAATCTTGGTTGTCGGCATCACTTTTTCTAAAAGATAGGTTTTGGGCCTGGATCCTGGTTTCACGGATCCTAATAATTCTCTCATCAGTATTACTGATTATAGGATTATTATCAACTCTATCAAGGTACATATCTACTCATGCAATCCTTATGCTCCTAGGAATCAGGCTTTTCTACTTTGGCATTATGTGGGCGCAGATACCAAGTTATACAGGGTATATGCCCCATAGAGTTCTTAGCTTCATAACCCTTATGATAGAGTTGATAGGTATTCTCTTAACAGCCGCCCAAATAGATCTTTGGCCCTATTTCTTATCAATCTCAAGCCTCATACTTGGGAGCATATATATAGCTAAGGGTCTTGGAACTTCTTGGCAGAAGTTACCTAATATTCTAACAATCCTTGGCATAGTCCATACATCGATCACGTTTCTATTTAATCTAAATCCTCTATATAGCATTTCATTCCCCCTTCTATCCGCTATAAGTATGATGATTAGGGTTGAGCCGTCAATGTTTAGATATAATATCTCAAAATATCTTCTAACAACATATATATCTATCTCAGCGTTTCTACTTATACTCTCTTTTTTCTCCTCATCAAAAGCATTAATGCTGATCCCTGGGTTACTCGTGTTAGTACTTAATAAGATATCTTTTAAGAATATATATGGTATAGGATCTACAATAGCTAAAGTATTAGGGGTATTAGGAGCTATATCTATATTTTTTAACATGGAAATAGATTCCCTACACATGGTTTTAATAGGCTTCTTAGGTGTTATTATGGGCTCTCTTTGCGGCCCACTCATAGTACCTGGTATAATGGGTAGATCCTATAGAGAGTTTCCCTCAAGATACGCTATAGCAATAGCTCTAATAGCTATGTTAAGAGCAATCTATATGGAGATCCCACTGCCTTTCTACATAGAAATACTATCATCGATAACTATTATATTGATCCTCTTATATATATTGAGGATTGTTACATCAGAGAAAGCCTTATAGCTGAGACAGCAAAACTACTGGTTTCCCGATATCGAGAAGAGCAGATCTTATAGCTATAAGACTATTTATAACACTGATTATGAATATTTATTATCAAAGATGCGAAAGACCCTACTCGCTTTATAGACTCTTGGGATGGCCGAGCAAATAGTCTTTCTCAAAGGTCTTCTTATTAGCTATTAGCTATTTATTAAATGTTATGGTGGTTATCTTTTCCCACGTTATTATATATCTATAAATAAATTTATATATTAGCTATAAAGATATATAACTCTGGGGAGAGAATGGGTTCGCCTTGGGAGATCCTTGATAATGCTTCTTGGACTCGTGAGCATTGGAAGCTATTCACTATAGTATCTCTTACATTTTTCCTAGATGGTATCCTCTTCACAATAGTGCCTGCTATAATGTATCTAGTAGAACCTGAGATGGCCACTTTTATATTTGCCGTTAACATTGCGTTCTTCGCGCTAGGTGGTTTTCTTCTAGGTAGGCTTGCTGATCTCTATGGTAGGAGGGTTATGCTTATAATAGCTATAACTATCTACACGATCGCTGCATTTCTGTTAGTACCCTTTCATGGCAGCTTTCTAGAGCTATTGATCCTGACGTCGGCTATTAATTTCGGTATTGGAGGGGAGATTGGGGCTGCATATTCAGCTATAGCAGAGCTCTCGCCAGCAAGGCATAGGGGAAAGGCTATAATGCTTTCTGCTAACATGTGGAATGTTGGTGCAGCGTTGATAGCAGGTCTCTCACTCTACTATAGATCTATATATGAGGATATAAACATCCAGATCAACTCTGTGATACTTACATCAGCGATATTGGCAGCGATAATAGCAATAGCTAGGCTACACCTACCTGAATCACCTAGATGGCTTGTTCAGCATAGGAGATATGGAGAGGCTATAGAAGTTATTCGACGTGTTGTTGGCAGTAAAATAGATCTACATATCTCTGGCGAGAGCCTAGAGAAAGCTATGGAGTCTTTTAGAGGGGTCGGTTTGAGGGAAGCTATTTCTAGATATCGCTTTAGGCTCTCTATATTGATAGCTATAACAGCTTCACAATATACAACGTATAATATGGTGGCATATTACGCCCCCTACGCCTCTGGATTCGCCTATGGGATCGAAGTGGCACCTTTGAATATAGCAATAGCTAATATAGGTGCTTCTCTAGGAGCCTTTTTATTAATACCCCTCATGGATAGAAGTAGAAAGATCTCGACACTCCTATCTTACCTTGGTGGGGCTATATCTGCAGTTGGCCTTGCAGCTATCCACGGCATCTTACCACTAGCTATGTTTCTCATAGTTGTTTTCATAAACATGATATTTTCAGAATGGGCTTGGGCTTCTCTAAGCGCTCTGGAGAGTGAACTGTTCCCAACAGGGGTTAGAGCATCTACAATAGGCTTTATAACACTAATAACAAATCTATCCATAATAGCAGTTGTTATTTACGAAACCTATATATCAGCCCATCTATTCCTCCTATTAGCATCAGTAATATGGGCCATAGGGTTAGTCGCATCTCTCGCATGGTATCTCAGAGGAATCGAAACTGCTAGGAAATCCGTTGAGGAGTTAGCAAAGATCTAAGGCCTATTACCTATAGGGCCGGGAGTTATTTTTGTACCTATATTTCAGCCTTTCCTCTCTTGCAGTGCTTCTATATTTTTATAATTGTTTCCCTAGCTTTTATTTCTTCGATTGGGGTTATCTTGAGAAACACAATGTTCTAGAGCATAGCTTAGCATCTCTTACAACATCTTCCTACATACGTCCTCTATCTCTCTTGGTACTTGTCTACCAAACCTATTAACCTAACCCCCAAGGACAACGGTTCTCCTAACGTTTTCAGCTTCCTATCCATCTCTCATCAAGTACAAGTGATTAAAAAATATTTAAATATATCGCTAAATCTGAAACAGTCTATATACAAGGATAAAGATAATATTAATAATACTTATATTTTAAATATGAAGATCGGGGGTGAGATATGTAGAGTAAAATTATTGATATAATAGGAAATATGGAGATTGTGTTGAACGATAATGTAAACCCAGCTGTATCAGCTATAACTCCAAAGAGGTAAGGCCCTGTTGAGCCTCCTATAAATCCTATGGAATTATACCAGCCTAGAATGGAACCTACAATACCTTTGGGTGTGCTCTCGATGACTAATATGGGGAGGGCCGTGGCTGCGGCTCGTGACATAAATCCTATCACAGGTAGTAGAAACACTACATATATAGGGGGTTTTAGATAGGGGATTATGAGGTTTGTAGCTGCTATTGATAGAAAGCTAATATAGATTATTTTCCTTGCGCCAAACGCCCCAATTAAATACCCACCGATGAATCCTCCAAATATATCTGGTATCGATAGCGAGAGAGAAACAAGATTAGCATAGAGAATTGAGGACTCACTTGTGGAAACAATATATGTTGGCATGAAAGAGGCTACGGCGAAGTATGTTAGAAGAAGAAGGGCATGAACTATATTATAGATAGCTATACTTCTCTCTTGGAGAACTTGAAACATGAGGGACCATATGTTTGATTGATACTGAATAGAATCGCTTTTACCCACAGGATTCGGCTTTATAGTCATGAATATGAGGGAGGCTATTAAGCCAGGTATAGAGATTATATAGAATATCTCTCTCCACAAGCCTATGTTTCCTAATAGCCCCCCTATGATTATCGATGCCGAGGCTCCCGCACCTATTCCAGAATATACAAGGCCGAGAGCTCTTCCTCTCTCGCTAGGGCTGAATAGGGTTGAGATCAGTGATGTGCTTGATGTATAGAAGGTTCCAGCGCCCAGCCCTGCTATGAAGGCCAGTATCACCATGGTAGATATGTTGGGGCTGAAACCCATGGCAATGCAGGAAAGCGACATAGCTATAAGACCAGCTATTATAACCCTCAATGGTCCTAAAATATCACTCATAATACCGGCTGGGATCTGCATGATCGCATATCCTAGAAGGTGGCTTGTAAATATTAGGCTAGCATCGCTATGGGAGGCGCCAAAGCTTTTTTCTATTAAAACCAATACTGGTGATGGTGCAAATCTAACTGCAAAAACAGAGAACCAGCCCAGCCAACCTGCAACTACTACTTTATTCACCATGGCTCTAGAACCCCGGCTCTCTCAGAGGTTTATAGAGATTAGAAAGGGTTTTTAGTATCCGCTTTCTACCATTGGTCCTCATGCTTCTCACAACCTTCATTTTCCCGCATCTCTTCGATTATTCCTATATAAAGCTTCATAGAACCTCTCATCCCTGTTATCCATACCTCAGCAAATCCCTGCTTACTACTATCTAATAGAAAAGAGCGGGTCGTAGGAGCCCTCATGGGTGATAGCTACCCATGCTATTCAATCTTTCTAGAAGCGATTATAGCAATAGTTATCGATGCTACCATAAATACCGCTAGATATATTGCTGATATGGCAACAGTTCCAAGATCTCCTATGCCCAACAAGTAAAACCTAGTTATATTATTGGCATGTGTAATCGGATTAGCCTTAGCTATTATTTGAAGATACTGGGGCATCTGATCTATTGGAAACAATGAGTTGCTAGTAAACATTAGAGGTAGGTTTACAAGGTTTGCTATTGATATCACTAGATCGTGGCTTGTGATCCTAACAGCTACAGCTGTAAATATCGATGAGAAGGAAAGTGCTAGAGTAGCTATAACAACATAGAGTATAAGGATATCGAAGAAGCTAATACCGCTCTTAAGAGTAAGACCAAGCCCCAATGCTATTAGGAGAAGGGCCGTGGCCTGTATTAAGGCCCTTGTAACTGAGGATAGGATCTTACTTAATACTATGCTGAACCTCGGTATAGGTGCCACAAGAAATCTGTTTAGATAACCAAGTCTTCTATCGAATACAATGCTCATACCGCTCCACATCGTTGTGAATAGTATAAAGACGCTTAACATACCCACAACAAAGAAGGAGAAGTAGTCGTAACCCCCAAAATACCTCTTAACTATATACTCCTCTATGATTCTTTGCAGTTGGCTCCTAAGCTGCTCAGCCCCAGGTATATCGGGGATTCTGAAGAGAACTGAGAAGTTCAGGCTCTTACCGAATAGCCCCATCCACATAAGGGGGATCACTACTATGAATACA
>JAWAXC010000063.1 GCA_038897115.1 Sulfolobales archaeon
TCACCACAACCTCCTTGCCCTCCTCTAAATCCACTGGCTCTAGAGGCTTGAGAACACCGTTCTCATAACGTACACGTATGACTTTAGTCATCTAGCTTCGCCTAACTATATATATGGCTTTAAAAGATTAAAGCGTGTTGCAGTAGAATAATTCACTCTACTGTTACAGAAGAACTGATCATCTCTCCTGATGTGCTACAGATTTATTTGAGTATCGTGCAACATTCTGGTTCAGTTCCGGCCTTCGGAGCTGGTGCGGCTTTTACATAAGACAAGATCTGTCAAGAGTGCCATAGGTTACATCTAGATCATATTACTGCTCTGGCATCTAAACACTTTAATTCTAGCCTTTAGTAAAACTCTATTAATTGTTAATATTATGTTTGTCCCCTCTACCAGTTTCAATGAGATACGCTTCCTCAAACCAGAGATCCGGTTCGAACTAGTTGTCTTGGCCGTAATAATTGATTCTTTAGCCACAAGTTCTAAGGGACTTAAATAAACATATTAATTATTAGCGATCGACATTAGTAACTATTAGATCTTTAGATGGCTAGCTCCACGCTCTTGATCTCAAGATCTCTTAGGTTAATAAGCATTACATTGATCAAAACCATAGATCAAAGACCAGGTCTTCGCTTATAAGCAAGGTAAGAAATACTGAGCAAGATCAAGAAGCATACTCGGATCGATGATCTGCTGCAGAATTGTAAGGTTTAGCTCTTTGACTTGCTTGCTAGGCTTTATCATAGAGCTAAAGAGTTGGACTATGTGACATTTAACTATTTTTCTCTCCATTGCGCTTTATATGCGGCTATGAATGTAAAGATCGCTAGGTATATAAATGGTATGATCCAGTTCATTAGAGTTATGTGTACCGAGCTAACACCTGTAATACTCCTAAGCATTAGTGCTACGTGAGTAACTGGTGAGATATAGGTTACCGGCCATATATATTCAGGGAGTATTTCTATCGGATAGTACACTGGCATAACATAGACTAGTAGCGAATATATTATGTCAGTAATACTCATTAGCCTGATCGGCTCCCTTATTCTAAGTGATATAGTAAATCCCATGGTGATCCCAGTAACCCATAGTATTAAGAGCATAGCAATGGTTATAGCTATAGCACTTAAACTAGGTTTAACAATGACTAGGTAGAATATGAATAGTGGAATTACGAGCAATAATGTAACAAAGCTCATGCCTGTAGCTGCTCCGAAAGCATATACTAATGGATTAACAGGGGATGATACAAGCATGTATTTAAAGCGGGAGAGGGTAAGACCATTAATATCTACGGAAAGTTGGGACATACCGCTACCAAATACTAGTGCTGTTAGTGTGCCGATGATGATGTGTGGTAGAAATTCAGCTCCACCTATAAATAGAAGGAGAGCTATGAGTGTCACAACACATACAGCTGTTCCTATGAGGGGTGTTAAGCCTCTAATAATATAGCCCATGAAGTAAAAATACATCATCCCCCTAAACTGTTTAAAATACTCTATAATGCTTTTCATTCTGAAGCACCTAAGTTGATAACTATATCCTCTAGCCCTAAAGGCGCTATCTCAACCTTTAAACCCAGATTAACAAGCTTGCTCGAAAGATCCCTTATATCAGCGGTATATATGAAGATTGTATCGCCCACCGTAATTATTTTTGTATTTGCGTCCCCACCTATTAAGATATTATTGATTCTACCAATATCAACATCCTTTATAACTATTTTACCACTCACACCTCTGAAAAAGCTTGCTAAAAGCTCGCTAGGAGAGCCCTCTACAATTATTCTACCTCTATTCATGACTAATACATGATCGGATATCGTTGATACTTCCTCTAAATAGTGACTCGCAACTATAACCGTTTTCCCTTCCTTAGCTATTCTCCTCATAATATTCCATGTAACAATCCTAGCCCTCACATCAACCCCTGTATAGGGTTCATCTAGAAAATATACCTCAGCATCTTCAACAGCAAATACCATTGAAAGAAACACCCGCTTTACAGTCCCACCAGAGAGCTTCATAACAGGAATGCTAGCTACATCTTTTAACCCCATTTCATCCAATATCCTTGCTGTAAGGGTATGGGCATCACCTATAGAATATCCTCTCATAAGAAGGTAGGAGAATATATAGTCTCTCGGAGTAAGGGTATAGAAGAACGCTCTAATATCCTGTGGTAGAAATGCAATTTTCCTTTTTAGCCTGTTAAACTCTTTAACCACATTAAATCCTAGAACATAAGCCTCACCACTGGTAGGTAAAAGCTGACCAGCAAGTATCCTCATAAGGGTGGTTTTACCGGCACCATTAGAACCTATAATAGTCAGCACCGAGCCTTTCTTATCATAACTAAATGAAACGTTATCTAGAGCTTTTACCTTATTATCATAAACCTTGGTTAAATTAATTACTCTTATAACCATTACCCTCCACCACCAAATGTTATTTTATAAGGGCTAAAGCATGTTATAGTAGAGAAACCTATTGTTGTAGATGAACTGGTTGTTTCTCCTAAAAATGATCTGAACCCCTCTCTGCCCAAGAGAGCAGGGCTTTCAGCTGTAAGTGAAGAATTTAACCTTTAGGTTGTGTGGGTTTTTGAGGGCTATGAGCTTCTTACATTTACAATTGCTAGAGTTTTCTTCTGCAGTATTCAGTTATTAATGGGTCTGCTATGTGGTAGCTCTGGTTTCTCTTCTCTATTATGCTGAGCTCTGCTAGGGTTTTAAGGCTTCTTGCGATCTGTGTGTTCTCTACCGGTCTTCCTAGCCATGCTTCGACCGCTCTCCTTATTCCTGACCACGTGTTTATGCCTAGAGCTATTGCTTTTAATATATATACATGGTATTTCGATCTCTTGAGGATCTCCCCTAGCTCCTTCTCTATTAGCTTTAATGCTTTCTCAGCTATCTCTTCAACTATTTCGCTATTAGACCCTCTATATCTCGACTCTATAATTGAGGATCCGAAGTACGTTAGCCAGCCAGCTATCCCATCAACCCTCTCATATATCCTCTGAATAATATCCTCGCCAACCCTTACACCTGCCTCGTTAAAGCCTCTTCTAAGGAATTCTAGGGATTTCTCCATATCAAATCTCTCGAGCTTTATCGTCTTAACGAATCTTCCATAGAGGGGGGTTTGTGGATCGTCTAGCCTAAGCATACCTAGCAATAAGCCGACCTCAGACCCTGTTAATATGAACCTTAGGTTAGGCAGGTTATCATATGCATATGCCAAAATCTCCCTAAAATCAATCCTACCCTTACCACCACTCATATATCTCAATATCTGGGCCTCATCGAAAGCCAATACGATGAATCCCCTCGGGGATGCCCTTTCCGCAACACGATTTAACTCGCTAAATATCCTTCCAAGGGTTAGAGATTTCTCACTCCAATTCAAATCCACCTTAAGGCACGCTCCAAAAGCACGAACCTCTATCCCCTTAATACTCCTCAAATAATCGGCTATCCCCCTCCACTTTGATGCAACATCTGTAAATGATTCAGAGAATAGTCTATAGAGGGATGCCCTACTATAGCCCTCTCCCTCCAAGGCCCTAAGATCTAGATATATATATGGAACTCCAAGCTCGTTAAGGGCAACTCTCAGAACAGATGTCTTACCAATTCTTCTAATACCAAGTAGGAGAGTTAGGGGATATCTAGAAACAGCTTCCTTAAGCTCCTCAATCTCCCTCTCTCTATCAAATAGATCCTCCCTACGGATCTTTGGCCTTGGATCGAATAACACAGGTAACACCCCCGATACTAAGTAACACCCCCGATACTTAAAAACGCTAAAATCAACAATTTTCTAGACATATTAGAACAAGGAGGCATATGAATAACTATAGCTGAGTCTCTAATCTTTTATTAGGTAAATTTCCTCCCCCAACCTTTATAACTGAAAAACCTCGTTTTTTAGAGCAGGGAAGAGTTTAGCAAGCTTTAGACAAAGGTTTTATGGTTTCTCTAGTTTCTTTGGGAGTCTCACGCCTCTCTGCCCCTGGTATTCTCCTCTATATGGTTTTTCGATTGGTGTTGATACCTTTGAGAGTATTAGGTGTAGGAATCTCGTGCCAGGCCTCAGCTTCACTGGGAATGGTGGTGCCTGAACCTCTATGGTTAGCTCTCCCTCGAACCCCCCATCAACTATTGTTGGTGGGATCATAAGTCCTAGCCTTGCAAGCGTTGATCTGAGCTCTACGAAGCCAACGAGCTCCGGTGGAAGCCTTATATATTCCATGGTGTGTAATAGATACCTTCCCCAGGGCTTCAGGATAAGCTCATCACCATCGCCACATCTATAGAACCTACTGAGATCCCTGCTATCGAGCTCATAGGGGTTTAGAACCTCTGATACCTCCAACAACTCACAGAAACCCCTGCCAAGCCTCAGATCCAAGCCATTCTCCCTAACAATAGAGGGGTCGAAGGGCTCTATATAGAGCCTACCGCTAGCTATATAGTTACGCAGATCGAAATCTGAGAGAATCACTAGAACCACCGTATAGAGTATTGCCATACATACCTCTTAAAGGGTGGGGGCTTTCGGGGATAATTGTTTCTATATCCCAGCTATAGCGTTATATTCGTTTCTTATCACATTTCTATGTTGGGGCCGTTGTTTGAAGGCCGTGCTATTACATGGTGCTAGGAGATTAGAGGTTAGGGATGTAGAGACCCCGCAACCCCCGAGTGGTTGGGCTCTTGTGAGGAGCGAGCTTGTTGGGATATGCGGTACTGATAAGGCCTTCTACCTGGGTACATATAGGTTGTTCAAAACACCTCTAATCCCTGGGCACGAGGTTGTTGGAAGGGTTGTCGAGGGCCCTGAGGATCTCGTTAATGTGAGGGTTTCATCTGAGATAAACTTTCCCTGTTGGAGGTGTAGCTACTGTAGATCTGGTCTCTATACCCACTGCCCTAATAAGAAGACACTTGGAATCGATTTCGACGGGGGTATGGCTGAGTATTTCATAGCACCTATAGATGCTCTCCACATCTTCAGAGGACCTCCTGAGAAGGGTATATTTATAGAGCCTCTAGCAGCAATTCTGAGGGCTCTAAGTCTTAAACCGATCAAGCCGGGCTATAGGGTAGCTGTGGTGGGGACTGGCAGTATTGCATGGCTAGCCGTTCAGATCTTTAAGAGGCTATATGGGGTGTATGTTGATGTCATCGCTAGGGAGAATAGCTCTAAGGCTGAGGAGTTTAAGGGTATAGCAGATGGTATAGTATATAGAGGTGAGGTTGGAGAGAATCAATATGACTATGTATTCGAAGCCTCAGGAGATCCTGGTGCTATTAACCTAGCTATAAGGATAGCCAAGCCCCTGGGGATAATACATGTTAAATCCACCCCTGGTTCTAGTGCGGAGATATCTATGACACCGGCTGTTGTGAAGGAGCTACAGATCATAGGATCTAGATGCGGTACGTTTCGAGAGTTTAGAGAGGCTATAAGGATCCTTGAGTCAGATGTGATCGAGGTTAGAGTTGATAAGATATACGATATAGAAGATGCTGTTGAAGCCTTCGAAACATCTCTAGAGCCAGGGATCTTCAAGGTTGCTATAAAGCCGACATAGATCCCCTTGCAACATATATTCTTAAGCTATAAATGCTAAGAATATCGGTAGAGCCTAGTTTGAGCGCTACACAATCTGAGGGCGATTTCGAGGCTTTTGCAAAGACATATATATCCCTTGTCGAGAGAAATATATATAGTGTTTTATCAGGCGACCCAGAGATCCTCTACAAAGCATCATCCCACCTAATAAAAGCCGGGGGGAAGAGGCTGAGGCCCCTCGTACTTGGTTTAGTGGGGGTGGCATATGGTGTTAAGCCAGAGGTCTCCGCCATTGCAGGTGCCTCTATAGAGATTCTCCATAACTTCACACTTGTTCACGACGATATAATGGATCGGGATGAGTTTAGAAGGGGGGTTCCCACAACACATAGGGTTTATGGTGAGAATATGGCTATACTTGCTGGAGATCTGTTGTTTGCCAAGTCATACGAGGCGATGACCAGGCTATACGACCTCGGTGTAGAGTCTGAGAAGGTTTTAAAGGCTATCAAAACGCTTACATGGGCATCTATAACGGTTGCTGAGGGCCAGGCGATGGATCTAGAGCTTGCTAGTGCTAGCTATGTCTCTGAGGATAAATATATTGAGATGATCTATAAGAAGACATCAGCCCTTTTCATGGCATCAGCATATATAGGCGGGATCCTTGGTGGAGCACTGGAAGAAGATCTTGAGAGGCTCTGGAACTGCTTCAAAAGCGCTGGGATAGCCTTCCAGATAAGAGATGATCTCATAGGCCTTCTAGGAGATCCAAGTGTTACTGGGAAGCCCGTGCTAAGCGATCTTAGGGAGGGTAAGAAGACCATCATGGTTATATATGCACTCTCAAAGCTAGGTAGGGACGAGAGGGAGTATCTCTTAGGGGTTCTAGGTAATAGAAACGCCTCTAGAGAGGATCTTGAGAGGGCCAGAGATCTCATAGTCGGCGTAGGTGGTGTTAAATATGCTGAGGAGCTTATAAGGAGATATGTTGATGATGCTCTCAGAAACCTCGAGATGCTTAGAGGAGCTGAGAGGAGACCTATATCATGGATCAGGGATCTCATATTAAGGCTAGCATGGAGAGAGCGTTGATGAAGGGGTATCCATATATAGCTATAGATCCCAGATGCCTCGAGGGGAATCCCGAGGCTAGGTATTTTGCTAGAAATACATATTGCATCCAGGAGAGGGATGGAGAGCTAATAGCTAGTAGGGGGTGTCCTAACAGCTGTTCTAAATGCCTTATCGAGGTTCCATATGAGATCGCTGGGGGGCTTATCTTAGATCTTGTTGGGAGTAGGATCATATGTGACTTCCTACTCATGTGGGAGGGGTCTGGCGAGGGGCTATATGTTAAAGGCGATACAAAGGCATATATTTTAGAGGCCACCGGCCATAGGATCCACGCAATTGTATCTGAGGGTGAGGTTGTTAGGAGCGGCTCTAAAATCGCCTATATATCTACTGGGAAGGGTGAGGTGAGGACTGTTAGGGCTGATGTAGATGGTGTTATAGCATATATATACCAGGATCTGGCTTCAAAGCCTGAAAAGCTTCTATTCATAGTTGTTGGTGGAGAGGATGCCAGGAGAGTCAGGATCTTTTGAGGTTAGCGAGGATCTGAGGAGGCTGATACTTAAGCACGCTGTAGCTAATGCTATGAAGCATGGTGGCAAAGCATCTCCAGGCCCTGTTATGAATAAGGTTCTCGGTGAGAGGCCAGAGCTAAGATCATATGCTAGGGAGCTCGCTAAGGTGGTTAAGGAGGTTGTTGACTATGTTAATAGCCTCTCCCAGCAGGATCTAGATAGAATTGCTGGGGAGCTCGCACCCTCTGAGGAAGGTAGAAAGAGAGAGGAGATCAAGGGGCTCCCACCCCTTCCAGACGCTGATAAGGGTGTTGTGACTAGGTTTGCCCCAAACCCCGATTTTGTGCTACATCTAGGCAATGCTAGGCCTGCTCTTCTCAGCTATATATATGCTAAGGAGATGTATAATGGTAAAATGATTCTCAGGTTGGAGGATACAGATCCAAGGATAAAGACCCCTATGCCCGAGGCTTACTGGGCTATTAAGGAGGATCTCAGGTGGCTGGGGATAAAATGGGATGAGGAGTATATACAGAGTCTAAGGATGGAGCTATACTACCAAGTTGCTAGGGAGCTGATCAAGAGGGGTGGGGCGTATGTCGATCTATGCGGTAGGGAGGAGATCTCGAGGAATAGGGCTCTTAGAAGAGCATGTCCACATAGATCACAGCCTGTTGAGTATAATCTAGAGCTATTTGATAAGATGCTCTCAGGCTTCTTCGGAGAGGGTGAAGCTTCTCTAAGGGTTAAAACGGATCTAGATCATCCTGATCCCAGTGTGATTGATTGGATAGCCATGAGGATCATAGATACCTCTAGATATCCACACCCCCTTGTTGGTGATAGATATATAGTCTGGCCTACATATAATTTCGCAGCAGGTGTTGACGATCATCTCATGGGGATTACCCATATTATAAGGGGTAGGGAGCATATGCAGAACACAGTTAAACAGAGCTATCTATATATGCATATGGGCTGGGTATATCCCCATGTGATCAATGTTGGCAGGTTAAAGCTAGAAGGCTTTATACTGAGTAAATCAAAGATAAGGGCTATGGTTGAGAAACGCCCAGGGAGATTCAATGGGTTCTCAGATCCTAGGTTCGGAACTCTGGCAGGCCTCAGATCTAGGGGGATCCTCAGTGAGACAATTAGAGAGACCATATACTCCTTAGGGGTTAAGGTTAGTGATGCAACAATCTCGTGGGATAACCTGGCTTCTCTTAATAGAAAGAAGCTAGATCCAACAACTAGGAGGCTAATGTTTGTAGCAGATCCCATAAAGCTATATATAGAGGGCCTCCCAAAGGAGTCCTTAGAGGTGGAGATGCCGTTCCACCCAGATAACAAAGATCTGGGATCCAGGGTGTTGAGGATCGGTGTTGATAAGAGAGGAGCTTATGTATATATATCCAAGGCAGATCTTAGGGCTATACCAGATCCTAAGGCTTTCAGGCTCATGGAGCTTGCAAATGTCGAACTCATAAAAGCTGATGAGGAAAGCGGGGTTGCACATGCTAAATACATATCCTCCGGGCTTGATGATGCTAGGAAAATGGGGCTACCGATAATACAGTGGGTCTCCCAAGATCATATCAAGGCGCTATTAAAAGATCCCGTTGGGCTTAGGTATAGACTTTACAAGGGGTTGGTTGAGAAAAGCATAGCTTCTCTAGAGGATAGTGTTTATCAGCTAATGAGGGTTGGGTTTGTAAAGGTTGTTGAGAGAACGAGTGATAGGGTTACTATGCTAAAGATCCATAATTAGTCTATGGTAAGAAAATCCAATATATCTATATCGCCAGTATATATCGCTTATAACATGATCCACATTGATATACCTCAGAAATAAATATATTTACCCCAGGTATAATTAATGTGAGGTTAGATATGAATGGTTAAACTCGAGATAACATCTCCAGCCTTTAGAGAGATCTATAGGGTTGGTAGCGATGGCATACCGATCTTCAAGAACTATATAGCTGGCGAATGGGTCGAGGGAAGGGCTTTCTACGATGTGAGATCCCCTATAGATCAATCTGTCATTGCGAGGATCTCAATCCCCGATCTAAGCGATGTTGAGAGAGCTCTCGAGATAGTATATAGATATGGTAGGTGGGATATAAGAAACCTACCTGGCTATAAGAGGCTTGATATACTCCACCGCACAGCAGATCTTCTTGAGAGTAATATGGATGACCTGGTTAACTCTCTAGTGCTAAACGCTGGGAAGACCTTTGGAGCTGCTAAGGGGGAGGTTAAAGCTTCTATTGATAGGCTTAGAAGATCTGATCTAGATCTGAGGAAGATCCAGGGAGACTATATACCAGGAGACTGGAGCGATGAAACAACAGAGACGGAGGCTATAGTTAGGAGAGAGCCTGTCGGCATCGTGCTAGCTATAACCCCATTTAACTATCCCCTTTTCGACACCGTTAATAAGCTCTCATACTCGGTGATAGCTGGTAATGCCTTTATAGTTAAACCATCATCTCTAGATCCTATCCCCGTCGCTATGTTCATAAGATTATTAGAGCTTGCAGGCTTTCCCAGGAGAGCTCTAGCTCTTCTAATGCTTAAGGGCAGCGATATGGAGAAGATCCTTTCAGATCCCAGGATAGGTGCTATAAGCCTCACAGGAAGCACCGAGACCGGGTTAAAGGTTCTTAAGTCCGCTGGTATTAAGCAGTTTATCATGGAGTTAGGAGGAGGCGATACAGCAGTTGTTCTAAGCGATGCCGATCTAGAGTGGAGTGCCCAGAGGATTGCAAGGGGTATATATAGCTATAGTGGACAGAGATGTGATGCTATAAAGCTGATCCTCGCTGAAGAGCCTATATACGAGAGAATCAAATCCCTCCTGGTTGAGGAGCTAAAGAAGGTGAAGGTAGGCGATCCCAGAGACCCATCGGTTGATATGGGACCCCTTATAGAGGCTAGAGCGGTTGATGAGATGGTCAGAGCTATAGAGGATGCTGTTTCAAAGGGTGGCAGGATATTAGTAGGGGGTAGAAGGCTTGGCGATACATATATAGAGCCAACATTGATCGAAGTTCCAAAGGATAGGCTTAACGAGATCGAGGCTTATAGAAGGGAGATCTTCGCGCCAATAGCTTTGATAACAAGTGTTAAAGGTGTTGAAGAGGCTGCCGAGATAAGCAATAGAAGACCCTACGGGCTTGACGCAGCTATATTTGGCAAGGATATAAACAAGATCAGGTATCTCATAAGACATCTAGAGGTAGGCGCGATATATATAAATGACTATCCGAGACATGGTATAGGCTACTACCCATTCGGAGGTAGGAAGAACTCTGGGATCGGTAGGGAGGGGATAGGCTATGCGATCGAATATACAACTGCATATAAAACTATAGTTTATAACTATAAAGGTAAGGGTATATGGGAATACCTCTAGACATTCTACATCTAACCCTTATCACTAAAACATTAATGAGCCATTGCTAGGTTTTTATACATTTTACTACCCATATATCTATCCTTACTATCATGTATATTTATTTACATATATTATTAACCCTTTCGAGTAATATCTGCTACCGTATATGAAGTAATAATAAGCTTTTTAAGAACTCACACAAGGATTTTATTGGGTGATGTGATGCCCCTACTATTCACAGACCCGCTTGATTTGTGGCTAATGATACTGGGTGCAACGCTATTAGTAGCTGCGTATGGCGTCTATGTTAATGTTGTGAGGGTGAAGAGTATTGGCGAGATTTCTAAGAGCCTCGGTGGTGGTAAGCAGGAGGCTGGTGAGATGCTTAGGCAGGCCCTTCCAGCAGATGTTGCTTTAATTAACAAGGGGATTGGGCTTTACTTCATATCTGTTGGGATATACGCGCTCGCATCCGGTCTATGGGGTACTTTTGTATGGCCGCTGCCTGGGAGCTATAACATAGTTCTTATAGATCCATGGGCTTTATTCGGCGTAGCCCTTCTAATCATAGGCATTGCGCTCTGGAGTGGTTTGAGCCCAAGGTATATAGCTATACCTCTAGCCCCTCTAGGGATACCTGTGATAGTCTATAGCCTTGTGATCTGGAGTATGAGGCTCACCAGAACCCCGGAGCTCTCAGGACTAATGTACTTCCTAATAGGCCTCTCAGCACTATTATCGCCTCTAGTGCTGAGGGAGAGCAGCTATAGAAAGGCTCTTGGATGGCTGGCGATAGTATTCCTAGTTATCGCTGCGGCGATAGCTATATTCATAGGTGCCAACGCATCCTTCGGACATGTGGCTGGATGGAGTAAGTGGACACCCTGGTACGGGGCTGTCAACGTAACTGGATAGCTAGATTATATGGATATCTAAACACGAACTCCTTTTTTATCTCTTCTATAACCGATATATCCCCTGATATTGATTATTATCTTAGCTGGTGTCCTGGTTGAGCTGGTCTGTTCTCGAGCTCCTTAGAAGGGATCCTGAGGCTCTTAAGGAGCATGTTAGGAAGAGGCTTATGGATGTAAGTATTGTTGACAAGGCTAGAGAGATCGATACCACTTGGAGGAAGTTCCAGGTAGAGATTAACGAGGTTAGGCATAGACATAACGTTATAAGTGAGAGGATCGCTAAGGCACCGCCGGAGGAGAGGAAGGCCCTTGTCGAGGAGGCTAAGAGGCTCTTGGAACAGCTCCAGGAGATGGAGAGGAAGATGAAGGAGCTCGACGAGCTCTGGGAGAAAACGATACTCTCTCTACCAAATATAGTTCATGAGAGCGTGCCCATTGGGGATGAGAGTGCTTCGAAGCCTATAAGGGCTTGGGGTGTTGCTAAGGTCTATAGAGAGCATCTAGATCAATTCCTGAGCGAGACATCTGGAAAGGGTGTTGAGATGAGCTATCAGGTGATTGACTGGAGGCCTGTTGGGCATGCTGATATGCTTGAACACGTGCTTGGGCTGGGGAATACTGAGAAGGCTTCTGAGGTTGCTGGCTCTAGATTCTACTATCTCTTCGACGATATAGTGTGGCTCGACATGGCTCTACTCTGGTATGCTATTGACGTGCTGACCCAGAGGGGCTATACACTTGTTATACCCCCATATATGCTTAGGGGGGCTGTTATAATGGGTGTGATCGATTATGAGGGGCTTAAAGACGCTATATATAAGATCGAGGGTGAGGATCTATATCTCATTGGTACCGCGGAGCACTCGCTAGCAGCCCTCCACATGGGGGAGGAGATCGATGAGGATAGGCTCCCACTCAAATATGTTGGGATAAGCCCCTGCTTTAGAAAGGAGGCTGGAGCTGGTAATAGGGATCTCAAAGGGATCTTCAGGGTTCACCAATTCCACAAGGTTGAGCAGTTCGTCTTCTCCCTCCCAGAGCAGAGCTGGGAGATCCATGAGGAGCTGATCAAAAACGCGGAAGATCTCTTCCAAGGGCTCGGCCTCCCATATAGGGTTGTTAACATAGCCTCAGGAGATCTGGGTGCTCCAGCAGCTAAGAAATACGATCTCGAGGTGTGGATGCCGGCCCAGGGGAGGTTTAGGGAGATGGTGAGCGCTAGCAATGACTTGGATTGGCAGAGCTATAGGCTCAAGATAAGGTTTATCAGAAAGAAGGGGAGGGTGAAGGGCTATGTACATACGCTCAACTCCACAGCAATAGCTAGCACGAGAACCATAACAGCGATTCTCGAGAATAACCAGGATCCCGAGGGCATCGTCGAGATCCCC